>NZ_LWBK01000016.1:0-59559 GCF_001614195.1 Bacillus sp. VT 712
CTTAGTACGAGAGGACCGGGATGGACACACCGCTGGTGTACCAGTTGTCTTGCCAAAGGCATCGCTGGGTAGCTATGTGTGGACGGGATAAGTGCTGAAAGCATCTAAGCATGAAGCCCCCCTCAAGATGAGATTTCCCATAGCGCAAGCTAGTAAGATCCCTGAAAGATGATCAGGTTGATAGGTCAGAGGTGGAAGCACGGCGACGTGTGTAGCTGACTGATACTAATCGATCGAGGACTTAACCAAATTAGAAAAGCGAAGGCGACTAATTAGGAGCCATAGCTAGACAGTAAACTTAGTACTCAGTAAAATGTTATCTAGTTTTGAGAGAATAATCTCAAATCATGTCTGGTGGCGATAGCAGAGAGGTCACACCCGTTCCCATGCCGAACACGGAAGTTAAGTTCTCTAGCGCCGATGGTAGTTGGGACTTTGTCCCTGTGAGAGTAGGACGTTGCCAGGCATATTATTTAAAAGGATTAGCTTATAGCTAGTCCTTTTTTTATTTCTCATTAATTTCAATAAATGACGTTTTGAACCTTATTTTAGTGGAAATCATAAAAGTAAGGCAAAACTTATCAAACTACATAGTTGAAATTTTTTTCATTTCCTTTTATATTTAATTTAATAAGGTCAAATATAGTCAAAGTCAGAAGGAGGGTGCAACGTGCCAAATATCTCTGACATCATTGAACAGTATTTAAAAGAAGTGCTCGAATTAAGTGACAGAGAAATTGTTGAGATTAAACGTAGCGAAATTGCAGATAAGTTTCAATGTGTTCCATCTCAAATCAATTACGTTATTAATACGCGCTTTACGATTGAAAGAGGTTATGTGGTTGAAAGTAAGAGAGGTGGAGGTGGCTTTATCAGAATTTCTAAAGTCCGAACTCATAATGCTTCTCATTTATTTCAACAAGTCATCGATCTTATCGAATCTCAAATTTCACAGTCATATGCTGAAAGCGTCATTTTCAGGTTAGTTGGAGAAAAAGTCATTACGGAGCGAGAAGCTAAGATAATGCTTAGCGTTATTCATCGATCTGTTATTGACCTTGAGCTACCATATCGTGATGAACTTCGAGCGAAATTACTAAAAGCTATGTTGAATTCATTAAGGTATCGCTAATTGAATTGATTTTATGTAGACAGGGAGAGATGGTTGCATGATTTGTCAGCAATGTGAGATTCGACCTGCAACACTTCATTTTACGAATGTAGTGAATGGGAATAAGACAGAAGCACACCTTTGCGAACAATGCGCTGCAGAGAGTGGGGATGTATTTTCTATATCATCTCAGCAAGGCTTTTCAATTAATAGTCTATTAGCAGGACTATTAAATTTTGAACCTTCTGCTACAGGTCCGAATACAATTAAAAATGAACCACTACGTTGCCCTACATGCGGAATGACGTATCATCAATTTTCTAAAGTTGGTCGGTTTGGCTGTTCAAACTGCTATGAAACCTTTGAACAACCACTTGTTCCGTTTTTGAAGAGGTTACATGGGGGGAATTATTTACATCATGGTAAAATTCCAAAGAGAATTGGAAGTAATCTTCATTTAAAAAAGGAATTACAGGCTCTGAGATTGAATTTAAAGGAGTATATTGAAAAAGAAGAATTCGAAAAAGCTGCAGAGCTTCGAGATGAAATTCGCTTATTAGAGAAAAAAATCAATAACTCTACGGGAAAGGAGATATAGCCGTATGTCTGAACTATTCTTCACAAATCCCGTAAGCTCTTGGATGAAACAAGAAGCACCGGACTCTGATATTGTACTAAGCAGCAGAATTCGTCTAGCTAGAAATTTAACAAATTTTCTTTTTCCTACAATGTTAGTAAAAGAAAAAGCTGATGAAATTGTAAACAATTTTGATCAAGTGTTTGAAGAAATAAGGAAAATGGAAGAGTGTGAATTATCTTCTCTAAAAATGAGTGAGTTAAAGCCACTGGAGAAACGAGTACTGGTGGAGAAGCATTTAATCAGTCCTCAATTATCTGAATCTAATTCAGGGGCTTGTTATTTATCAAAGCAAGAAGATTTAAGTATTATGGTTAATGAAGAAGATCATTTACGCATACAATGTTTATTTCCAGGTCTTCAATTATCCGAAGCATTAGAACGAGCTAATGAAGTAGATAATTGGATTGAAAATCGCGTGGACTACGCTTTTGATGAACAAAGAGGCTATTTAACGAGTTGCCCAACGAATGTTGGTACAGGGCTTCGTGCCTCGGTTATGATGCATGTACCTGCATTGGTTATGACTCGTCAAATTCATCGAATTATTCCTGCAATTAATCAATTAGGTTTAGTTGTAAGAGGAATTTACGGAGAGGGTAGCGAAGCATTAGGTAATATCTTTCAAGTTTCTAACCAAATTACGTTAGGAAAATCTGAAGCTGATATTGTATCAGACTTGAATAGTGTTGTAACACAATTAATTGCTCAAGAAAGATCTGCCAGAGATGCATTACTTAAAACCTCTCATTTGGAGTTAGAAGATCGCGTTCATCGCTCATATGGAGTATTAGCTCATAGTCGCATAATTGAATCTAAAGAAGCGTCTCAGTGCTTGTCAGATGTTCGATTAGGGATTGACTTAGGTTATATTACAAACATATCCAAAAATATTTTGAATGAACTCATTATTATGACGCAGCCAGGCTTTTTACAACAGTATTCAGGCTCTGCGTTAGATGCCCATGAACGAGATATTAAAAGAGCTACCTTAATTAGAGATCGCCTTAGTAATATTAAAAATATAGATTAAACGTGGAGGGTGACAGCCGTATGATGTTTGGAAGATTTACAGAGCGTGCACAAAAAGTATTAGCGTTAGCACAAGAAGAAGCTTTACGACTTGGACATAACAATATTGGAACTGAACATATTTTATTAGGTATTGTACGTGAAGGTGACGGTATTGCTGCAAAAGCATTATCTGCATTAGGGTTAAGCACAGAAAAAATTCAAAAAGAAGTCGAAGCTCTTATTGGAAGAGGTCAAGAGTTAACTCAAACGATTCATTATACACCTCGCGCTAAAAAAGTAATTGAACTTTCAATGGATGAAGCAAGAAAATTAGGTCATTCGTATGTGGGAACTGAGCATATTTTACTTGGATTAATTCGTGAAGGTGAAGGCGTAGCTGCTCGTGTACTTAATAATTTAGGAGTGAGCTTAAATAAAGCTCGTCAACAAGTATTGCACCTGTTAGGTAGTAACGAAGCTGCTTCTAGTCATCAAGGTGGTGGAACTTCGAATGCAAATACACCAACCCTTGATAGTTTAGCTCGGGATTTAACAGTGGTAGCACGTGAAGGAAGTCTAGATCCAGTTATTGGGCGTAGCAAGGAAATTCAGCGTGTTATTGAAGTGTTGAGTCGTCGTACAAAGAATAACCCAGTTCTTATCGGTGAACCAGGTGTAGGTAAAACAGCAATCGCAGAGGGATTAGCACAGCAAATTGTTAACAACGAAGTGCCGGAGATTCTTCGAGATAAGCGCGTTATGACCCTAGATATGGGAACCGTAGTTGCTGGAACAAAATATCGTGGTGAATTTGAAGATCGTTTGAAAAAAGTAATGGATGAAATTCGTCAAGCCGGTAATATCATTCTATTTATTGATGAGCTGCATACATTAATCGGTGCTGGTGGTGCAGAAGGGGCAATTGATGCTTCAAACATTCTAAAACCATCCTTAGCACGCGGTGAATTACAATGTATTGGTGCTACTACTTTAGATGAATACCGAAAATATATTGAAAAAGATGCAGCTTTAGAGCGTCGTTTCCAGCCAATTCAAGTTGATGAGCCAACCCTAGACGAATCTATCCAAATTTTAAAAGGCTTAAGAGATCGTTATGAAGCTCATCACCGCGTATCAATTTCTGATGAAGCTATTGAACAAGCAGTAAAATTATCTGACCGTTATATCTCAGATCGCTTTTTACCAGATAAAGCAATTGATTTAATTGATGAAGCTGGTTCAAAAGTTCGCTTACGTTCATTTACGACGCCGCCTAATTTGAAAGAGTTAGAGCAGAAGCTAGAGTCAATCCGAAATGAAAAAGATGCTTCTGTCCAAAGTCAGGAGTTTGAAAAGGCTGCATCATTACGTGATACAGAACAACGCTTAAGAGAAGAATTAGAAGAAACTAAAAAAGCTTGGAAACAAGAGCAAGGTAAAGAGAATTCAGCTGTTACAGTAGAAGACATCGCGATGGTTGTATCTAGCTGGACTGGAGTGCCGGTTTCGAAATTGGCTCAGGAAGAATCAGAGCGTTTACTAAACATGGAAGAGATTTTACACTCTCGTGTCATTGGCCAAGAAGAAGCTGTAAAAGCAGTGGCAAAAGCTGTTCGTCGCGCAAGAGCAGGCTTGAAAGATCCAAAACGTCCAATAGGCTCATTTATTTTCTTGGGACCAACTGGTGTAGGTAAAACAGAGCTTGCTCGTGCTTTAGCTGAATCAATGTTTGGTGACGAAGATGCGATGATTCGTATTGATATGTCAGAGTATATGGAAAAACACTCGACTTCTCGCTTAGTAGGTTCTCCTCCAGGCTACGTTGGATATGATGAGGGTGGTCAGTTGACGGAGAAAGTTAGAAGAAAGCCATACTCTGTTGTATTACTAGATGAAATTGAAAAAGCGCATCCGGATGTATTTAACATTTTATTACAAGTTTTAGAAGACGGACGCTTAACTGATTCAAAAGGTCGCACTGTAGATTTCAGAAACACAATTCTAATCATGACTTCAAATGTTGGTGCAGATACGTTAAAACGTAACAAGCATCTTGGATTTACGGTTGAAACAGAGGGTCAGGATTATAAGGATATGAAAGGGAAAGTTATGAGTGAGATGAAGCGTGCTTTCCGTCCAGAGTTCCTAAACCGTATTGATGAGATTATTGTGTTCCATTCGTTAGAGAAACCGCATCTAGCTGAAATTGTAAAGCTAATGGCTGATCAATTAACTAGACGCTTAAAAGAACAAGAAATTGAATTGGAATTAACAAAGGCAGCAATTGATAAGATTGCAGAAGAAGGGTTTGACCCAGAGTATGGGGCGCGTCCTCTACGTCGAGCAATCCAAAAGCATGTTGAGGATCGTTTATCTGAGGAGTTATTAAGAGGCGTCATTCAAAAAGGTCAAAAGGTAACGTTAGATGTAGAAGGTGAAAACTTTACAGTCAAGTCATCTTCACCGAGCAGTATTAGCTAAAGAATTAAGAACATGTGGGGCATACGACAAAATACGTATGCCTCCATTTTTTATTTACAATGTAAAGATAGTGTACAATAGCATCAAGGACTTTTATAAAGAACGAGGAGATTATACTAAATAATGAGTAAAAGAAAAACAAAGTTTTCATGTCAACATTGTGGGTATGAATCGGCTAAATGGATGGGAAAGTGTCCTGGCTGTGGCAGTTGGAATTCAATGGTGGAAGAAATTGAAGAGACAAAGTCTTCAAGGCGAGGAGGAGCTTTTTCTGGCGCAACCTCTACAAAGGTGCAAAAGCCTCAATCCATTACGAATATTGAATCAACGACTGAACCAAGGATATATACAAAGTCACCCGAGCTAAACCGTGTTTTAGGTGGAGGGATTGTTAGAGGATCACTAGTCTTAATTGGGGGAGATCCTGGTATTGGTAAATCAACTTTGTTGCTACAAACTTCAGCTCAGTTAGCTATGAACAAGCATAAGGTGCTTTATATATCTGGTGAGGAATCAACAAAGCAAACAAAGCTAAGAGCAGATCGCTTAGGTATTAAAGCGGAAGATTTGTATGTGCATGCAGAAACAAACTTAGAGTCAATCACAGAAGCTATCTCAAGTATGAATCCAGAACTTGTTATCATTGATTCAATTCAAACAATTTATCACGGTGACGTTACATCAGCGCCCGGAAGTGTTTCTCAAGTACGCGAGTGTACAGCAGAGTTAATGCGAATTGCAAAAACAAACGGCATAGCTATTTTTATTGTAGGTCATGTTACCAAAGAAGGGTCTATTGCAGGTCCAAGGTTACTTGAACATATGGTAGACAGTGTTTTGTATTTTGAAGGAGAACGCCACCATACGTACCGGATTTTAAGAGCAGTAAAAAACCGCTTTGGTTCAACAAACGAAATGGGTATTTTTGAAATGAAGGAAAGTGGTCTAGAGGAAGTGCTCAACCCATCTGAAATCTTTTTAGAAGAACGATCTCAAGGTGCAGCTGGTTCTGTCGTTGTGGCTTCGATGGAGGGTACTCGTCCCGTATTGGTAGAGTTACAAGCACTTATTAGCCCAACAAGCTTTGGAAATCCTAGAAGAATGTCTACAGGACTTGATCATAACCGTGTCTCGCTTATTATGGCAGTGTTAGAAAAGCGAGTAGGATTACTGTTGCAAAATCAAGATGCGTACTTAAAAGTAGCAGGTGGGGTAAAGTTAGATGAGCCAGCTATTGATTTGGCGGTTGCGGTTAGCATTGCATCGAGCTTTAAAGATGCACCTTCAAACCCTACAGACGTAGTAGTAGGAGAAGTTGGATTAACAGGTGAGGTTCGAAGAGTGTCTCGCATTGAACAACGAGTGCAAGAAGCTGTGAAATTAGGATTTAAGCGAATCATTGTTCCTGAAAAAAACTTAGGTGGTTGGAAAATACCAGAAGGCATTGACGTAGTAGGGGTGTCCACTGTGTCAGAAGCGTTACAGTACACATTAGGAGGTTAAAAAGAATGAATGATGAAAAGATAACAGAGCAAAAGCAAATCTCTGATATTCTAGAATTTGTGGCTCCTGGAACCCCTTTTCGCGATGGTATTGAAAATGTATTAAGAGCTAAGACCGGCGGGTTAATTGTAATCGGGTACAATGATCAAGTGAAAAAGATGGTAGATGGAGGGTTTTCAATTAATTGTGCATTTACACCAGCTCACTTATATGAGTTGGCTAAAATGGATGGAGCGCTTATCTTAAATGACAGTGGTAGTAAAATTTTATTTGCAAATGCTCAATTAATGCCGGATCCATCTACTCCTTCTTCGCAAACCGGTATGCGACATCGTACAGCAGAGCGGGTTGCCAAGCAATCAGGAGTACTGGTTATTGCTATTTCACAGCGTCGAAATGTTATTACGCTGTATAAAGACTCTTCTCAATATGTATTAAAAGACATTAGCGTTATTTTAGCAAAAGCGAACCAAGCGCTTGGCACGTTGGAGAAATATAAAGCAGTTTTAGATGATTCCATCAATAGCCTAAGTGCTTTAGAGTTTGAAGAACAAGTAACTCATACAGACGTGTTACAATCTTTGCATCGCATTGAGATGGTATTGCGAATTAAAAACGAAATTTTAAGTTATATTAGTGAGTTAGGAACAGAAGGGCGATTAATTCGTCTGCAGATGAATGAATTGTTGTCTCACTTAGAAGAAGAAGCAATTTTGTTAATGAAAGATTATATGTATGATACAAGCGTAGAGCCAACAAAAGTAATTGAAAAGATGCAACAGCCATCTAATAATGTATTGCTAGATGACCAAACTCTCTTACGGCTAATGGGTTATCCAATTTATACGAGCTTTGAAGAGGGAGTTGTTCCGAGAGGATATCGAATGCTTCATAAAATTCCGCGACTACCGTCTATTATTATCGAGAACTTAATTGAAGAATTAGGCGACCTCAAGGCTATTACAGATGCAACTGTTCAGGAGCTTGATGAAGTAGAGGGTATCGGTGAAATACGTGCTCGTAAAATTCAACAAGGACTAAAGCGACTGAAGGAACAACACTTGCTAAACCGTCAGCTCTAGGATATTAATTGACTTTTTAATCTTGGTTAGGATATTGTGAAAATACTAATAGAGGGACATTTTGTTTACAAATTATGTTTTCAATTAAATAAAAGGTTTCAATCATTGTAAACTGTTTATAATGATAAAAGGAGGTGATGGCGTGTTAAAACGTTTTGTTCAATTGTTTTTTATCATAACAGGTGGTACATTAGGAATCTTTCTTATCCCAGAACTTATTGAATTATTAAGTCTAAAAGATATTGCATTATTAGACAAGTCATACATTCACGCCCCTTTAGGTGCAATTCTCTTTTTTGTCATAACATTCTGGTTAGTAGATTATGTTGTAGGCTTTATTCGCCGCATCGAAGAGTCTCTTGTAAAGGCACCGGTAACAGATGTTTTATTTGGGAGTTTAGGCTTAATATTAGGGTTAATTGTTGCCTATTTAGTTGGTACGTTCCTTTGGAAAATTCAGCTGCAGGTAGTTAGTACAGTTTTACCAATCTTTTTAAGTATTTTATTAGGTTACTTAGGCTTTCAAGTAGGGTTTAAAAAGAGAGATGAGTTGGTCAATGTTTTTTCGATACCTACTCGTATTGGTAAGAAAAAAGGTTCGGAAGAAGAGCAAGAGAATAATCAATCCTTGCAGTCTTTAAAAATTTTAGATACAAGCGTTATTATCGATGGACGCATTGCAGATATATGTCAAACTGGTTTTTTAGATGGAACCATTGTCATTCCTCGATTTGTGTTAGAAGAGCTTCAGCATATCGCAGACTCATCAGATGTTTTAAAGCGCAATAGAGGTCGTCGAGGTCTTGATATCTTAAATCGAATTCAAAAGGAATTGTCTATGAAGGTAGAGATTTACGAAGGTGATTTTGAAGATATTCAAGAAGTAGATAGTAAACTTGTAAAGTTGGCAAAAGTTACTTCGGGTCTCGTCGTGACAAATGATTTTAATTTAAATAAAGTATGCGAACTGCAAAATGTAGGGGTTTTAAATATTAATGACTTAGCAAACGCAGTCAAACCAATTGTTTTACCAGGAGAAGAAATGAATGTACTTGTCATTAAAGACGGTAAGGAACACAATCAAGGTATTGCCTACTTAGACGATGGTACAATGATTGTTGTAGAAGAAGGCCGAAACTATATCGGTAAGCAAATCGATGTACTTGTGACAAGCGTACTTCAAACATCAGCTGGTCGAATGATTTTTGCTAGGCCTAAGCTCTTAGAAAAAGCCCTCTAATTTTCAGCTATAAGGGAGAAGGAACATGCAATACGATGTAATTGTTTTAGCAGCAGGACAAGGTAAGCGAATGAAAGCAGGGCGAAATAAGCAATTTCTATTAATTCGAAATGTACCTCTTCTTGTTCATACACTAAATATATTTGAAACTGATCATACATGTAATAGCATTATTTTAGTTATTAATGATCAAGAACTAGAGGATATTACATCACTTTTAGAGCAATATCCGATGCGTAAAGTTACGGCAGTGGTGTCGGGTGGTCAAGAGCGCCAACATAGCGTGTATAATGGGTTGAAAGCCATTAAGCTGTCTAATGTGGTTCTTATACATGATGGTGCTAGACCATTTGTGAAGCATCACCATATCCACAAACTTGTAGAAGAAGCGGCAGTTAAAGAAGCGGCAACTTTAGGCGTTCCTGTTAAAGAGACGATTAAGAAAGTAGAAAACAACATCGTAGTGGAAACGATTGAACGCTCTAGCTTGTGGTCTATTCAAACCCCACAAGCTTTTCTTTCGTCTACCATTCAAAGAGCTCATAACGTAGCAAAAGAAAACGGTTATCTAGGAACAGATGATGCAAGCTTAGTGGAACAGCTAGGTCAGGAAGTAGCAATTGTACAAGGAGACTACGATAATATAAAATTAACAACACCAGAAGACTTAATTTATGCAGAAGCTATTTTAACAAAGTTGGAACAAAACAACTAAGAGGTGAAGGAAATGAATATACGTGTTGGACAAGGATTTGACGTTCATCAATTTGCAACGGGACGTCCATTAATCATTGGAGGGATTGAAATCCCATATGAGAGAGGATTACTGGGACATTCTGATGCTGATGTACTTCTGCATACGATTGCCGATGCACTGTTAGGAGCAATAGCTCAAGGGGATATTGGAAAGCATTTTCCAGACACGGATCCAGAGTTTAAAGATGCAGATTCAGCTAAGCTTTTACAACATGTGTGGAAGCTAGTGAAAGCAGAAGGTTATGCGCTCAGCAATGTAGATTGTACAATTATTGCACAGAAACCTAAGATGGCACCGTACATCCAGCCAATTCGAGAGCGTATTGCCGAACTATTAGAAGCTGAAGTGTCACAGATTAATGTTAAAGCAACGACGACAGAAAAATTAGGCTTTACTGGTCGTGAAGAAGGAATTGCTTCACAAGCCGCGGTGTTAGTATATCAAAAATAACCCAGAGTCTTTAACAGAATTACATTTGGTGATAAAA
This sequence comes from Bacillus sp. VT 712, assembly GCF_001614195.1. NCBI lineage: Bacteria > Bacillati > Bacillota > Bacilli > Caryophanales > Bacillaceae > Bacillus > Bacillus sp. VT 712. Next base: position 10,313 of record NZ_LWBK01000016.1, read on the forward strand.
TTAATAATGTCGAAAAATAATAAATTACATACTTACGTAAAATAAACTGGAGGTTATCCTACTTATGTCAAAAGAAGTACGCGTTCGCTATGCACCGAGTCCAACTGGGCACCTTCATATCGGAAACGCACGAACAGCTTTATTTAATTATTTATTTGCTCGCAATCAAAACGGTAAGTTCATTATTCGTATTGAAGATACAGATCAAAAGCGTAACATTGAAGGTGGAGAAGAAAGCCAGCTTCGCTATCTAAAGTGGTTAGGCATTGATTGGGATGAAAGTATTGATATCGGTGGAGAATACGGCCCGTATCGTCAATCCGAACGTACAGAAATTTACCAAAAATATACGGACGAACTATTAGAAAAAGGTGCAGCTTACTATTGCTACTGTACAGAAGAAGAATTAGAAAAAGAACGTGAAGAACAGACTGAAAATGGTCAAATGCCACGCTACTCAGGCAAATGCCGTAACTTAACAGAAGAGCAGCAAAAAGAATTAGCAGCAGAAGGTCGCAAGCCAAGCATCCGCTTCCGAGTTCCAACGGGTACGGTAGTGAAGTTCAACGATATTGTTAAAGGCGAAGTAGCATTTGAATCCGACGGTATCGGTGACTATGTTATCGTGAAAAAAGATGGCACGCCTACTTATAACTATGCTGTAGCTATTGATGATCATCTAATGGAAATGACGCACGTTTTACGTGGAGATGATCATATTTCAAATACACCAAAGCAAATTATGATTTATAATGCGTTAGGTTGGGAGCCGCCTGTATTTGGACATATGACATTAATTGTAAATGAAAGTCGCCGCAAACTAAGTAAGCGTGACGAGTCCATTATCCAATTTATCGAGCAGTATAAAGAATTAGGTTACTTACCTGAAGCTCTGTTCAATTTTATTGCAATGCTTGGATGGTCACCTGTAGGGGAAGAAGAAATCTTCTCAAAAGAGCAGTTTATTGAAATCTTTGATCCTGCTCGTTTATCTAAATCACCAGCATTATTTGACACGAATAAACTTCGTTGGATGAACAATCAATACATGAAGCAGCTTGATTTAGATGAAGTTGTAGATCTATCTCTTCCTCATCTCGTAAAAGCTGGACGTGTAGAAGAACAAATGACGGAAGAACAAACGAAGTGGGTAAAAGAACTAATTGCCCTTTATCAAGAACAAATGAGCTACGGTGCAGAAATCGTGGAGCTAACAGAAATGTTCTTCAAAACAGAAATTGAGTATAATGAAGAAGCGAAAGCTGTACTTGCAGAAGAGCAGGTGCCAGAGGTATTGCAAGCTTTTGCAACGGAAATTGAAGCAATGGAGACTTTTAGTCCCGAAGAGATTAAAGCAGCAACAAAAGCTGTTCAAAAAGCAACAGGTCATAAAGGTAAGAAGCTATTTATGCCAATTCGTGTAGCTACAACGGGTGAAACACATGGACCAGAATTACCAAAAGCTATTTCGCTACTTGGTAAAGCAACAGTGTTAGCTCGTCTAGCAAAAGTTTCTGGTTAACAAATTGGTTTAAAACCCATATAGTTAATATATATTGAAATCGTTGATAAGGAGAAGTAAATAGGCTATCGCTTTTTTAGAGAGGATTACCATCGGCTGAAAGTAATCTATGCGTATACCTATTGAAATGCACCTTAGAGACTTCTGTTGAAAACTGAGGTTAGTAAGCAGGAGCGGGTATCGCCGTTACACGAGATGAGTTGGAGTGCGTATCTGCACTCAAGCAGAGTGGAACCGCGTATAAGAAACGTCTCTGTGTCAGTTGACACAGAGACGTTTTTTTTATAAAAAATGGGGGGTGAAAAAGGTGATAAAGATGTTAAAAGAGGATATTGAGGTGATATTTGAACAAGATCCTGCTGCTAGGAGCTACATCGAAGTTATTTTAACGTATTCTGGGCTCCATGCTATTTGGTCACATCGTTTAGCTCACGCGTTGTTTAAACGCAAATGGTTCTTTTTAGCACGTGTAATTTCACAGGTTAGTCGCTTCTTTACAGGAATTGAAATTCATCCGGGGGCAAAAATAGGACGACGCTTTTTTATTGACCACGGAATGGGAATCGTAATTGGAGAGACTTGCGAAATAGGAGACAATGTCACAGTTTATCAGGGAGTAACTTTAGGCGGTACGGGAAAAGAAAAAGGAAAACGTCATCCAACGATTAAAGACCACGTTCTTATTGCAACGGGTGCTAAAGTTTTAGGGTCCATTACCATTAACGAAAACTCAAAAATTGGTGCCGGGTCGGTTGTCTTGAATGATGTTCCTGAGAATTCAACAGTTGTGGGAATACCAGGTCGAGTCGTCATTCAAAATGGAGTTCGTATTAAAGATTTAAATCATCAGGATTTACCAGATCCAGATGCAGAGCGATTCAAGCAGCTTGAACATCAATTAAGCGAACTACAACAAGAAATCAAGCAGCTCAAAGAAGGGAAGATTTATCATGACAATTAAGCTATATAACACATTAACTCGTCAAAAAGAAGTGTTTACACCTTTAGAGGAAAATAAGGTTAAAATGTATGTCTGTGGTCCAACTGTTTATAACTATATTCATATTGGAAATGCAAGACCCGCCATTGTATTCGATACAGTGCGTCGCTATCTAGAGTTTAGAGGGTATGAAGTACAATATGTGTCAAACTTCACAGATGTTGATGACAAGCTAATTCGAGCAGCTAAAGAGCTGGGTGAAGATGTACCAACGATTGCAGAACGATTTATTAACGCTTATTTTGAGGATACGACAGCACTTGGCTGCAAACATGCGACTATACATCCTCGCGTAACAGAGAATATGGATATTATTATTGATTTTATTGATGAGCTAGTTAAAAAAGGCTATGCATATGAGTCAGATGGAGACGTTTATTACCGCACAAGAAAGTTCGAAGGTTACGGAAAGCTTTCACATCAATCAATTGATGAGCTGCAATCAGGTGCTCGTATTGAAGTTGGAGAAAAGAAAGAAGATCCGTTAGACTTTACGTTATGGAAAGCGGCAAAAGATGGTGAAATTGCATGGGATAGTCCATGGGGGCAAGGAAGACCAGGTTGGCATATCGAGTGCTCAGCGATGGCTCGTAAATACTTAGGAGATACAATCGACATTCATGCCGGCGGTCAGGACTTATCGTTTCCTCATCATGAAAACGAAATTGCACAGTCTGAAGCATTGACGGGAAAGACATTTGCGAAATATTGGTTGCATAATGGTTATATTAATATTGATAACGAAAAAATGTCGAAGTCATTAGGAAACTTTGTACTTGTACACGACATCATTCAAAAGCACGACCCATCACTATTAAGATTCTTTATTCTATCAGTACATTACCGTCACCCAATTAATTATAACGAAGAAATCCTTGAAAATACTCGAAAAGGCTATGAGCGTTTACAAACAGCTTATGTGAACTTAAAGCACCGTTTAGAGGCAGCAACAGACTTAAACGACGGTAATTCAGAATGGCTAACTAACATTGATGAGCTTCATAACAGTTTTATTAAAGAGATGGATGATGACTTTAATACAGCAAATGCTATTTCAGTGCTATTCGAACTGGCTAAGCAAGCAAATGTATATCTACTCGAAAAGACAACATCAAAAGAAGTAATTGAAGCATTCATTAATGAATTTAACCAATTAGGTGGAGCTTTAGGCTTAACATTTGACGCTCAAGAATTAGTAGATGAGGAAATTGAAAATCTCATTCAACAGCGAATTGATGCTCGTAAAAACCGTGACTTTAAATTAGCTGATCAGATTCGCGATGAATTAAAAGCTAAGAATATTATTTTAGAGGACACGGCTCAAGGAACGCGTTGGAAAAGAGGATGATTGTTTAATGACTGAAAAAAAGTTAGATGTGAAGCAGTTGAATAGCCTAGCATTAGCTTATATGGGTGATGCAGTATTCGACTTGCATGTAAGGAAACATTTGCTTGGGTTAGGGACAGTACGCCCTAACCAGCTTCATAACAAAGCGAAAAAATATGTTTCAGCTAAAGCTCAAGCTCAGATTGTCTATCATTTTAAAGAAATTGAGTTCTTAGATGATCAAGAGCTAGCGGTGCTAAGAAGAGGACGTAATGCAAAATCAGGCACAGTTCCTAAAAACACGGATGTACAAACGTACCGCTATAGCACAGCGTTTGAAGCGTTAGTTGGCTATCATTACTTATTGGGTAACCATGAGCGTTCTCAGGAAATTATTACAAAAGCAATCTCTTTCATTTTTGAAGGAGAGGGAGGAAATTAATATGCAGCAGCAGGATTATATTATCGGACGAAATGCCGTATTAGAAGCATTAAAATCAGAAAGAGAAATTAACAAGTTATGGATTGCAGAGGGCTCTCAGGGGGGATCCATGGGAGAAATTGTGAAATTTGCTAAACGAAACGGCGTATTAGTCCAGTATGTGCCTAAAAAGAAAATTGAACAAATGGTTCAAGGCACGCATCAAGGTGTATTAGCTCTAGTTGCGGCGTATTCATATGCTGAAATTGATGAACTGTTTGAAAAAGCAGCACAAAAAAATGAAGATCCTTTCTTTTTAGTACTAGATGAGTTAGAAGACCCGCACAACTTAGGTTCAATTATGAGAACAGCAGATGCAGTTGGTGCTCACGGGATTATTATTCCAAAGCGCAGATCTGTGGGGTTGACATCAACTGTAGCTAAATCATCAACTGGAGCTATTGAACATATTCCAGTTGCTCGCGTAACGAACTTAGCTCGCACTATTGATGAATTAAAGGAAAGGGGAGTATGGGTAGCTGGTACAGATGCAAAAGAAAGCGATGACTATCGAAACTTAGATGGTACAATGCCACTAGCTTTAGTTATTGGAAGTGAAGGTAAAGGAATGAGTCGCCTTGTTCGAGAAAAGTGTGACTTTTTAGTAAGGCTTCCGATGGTTGGTCACGTAACATCCTTAAATGCATCAGTAGCAGCAAGTTTATTGATGTATGAAGTGTATCGTAAACGTCACCCATTAGGAAGATAAAATGGATATTTTATTAGTAGATGGTTATAACATGATTGGTGCATGGCCTAACTTACGAAATCTACGTGACCATGATTTAGCGGGAGCCCGAGATTTGCTTATTGAAAAGCTTGCTGAGTACCAAGCTTATACAGGCTACCGCGTCATTGTGGTATTTGACGCACATATGGTTCAAGGAATTGAAAAGAAAGCTCATAACTATAAAATTGAAGTCGTTTTTACACGTGAAAATGAAACAGCTGATGAGTATATTGAAAAATTGGCTCAAGATTTAAATAACGTAGCGACACAGGTCCATGTTGCGACATCAGATTTTACTGAACAGTGGGCGATATTTGGTCAAGGAGCATTACGGAAATCCGCCCGGGAATTGTATAATGAAATTCAAGAGATTGAAAGATTTATCAAAATTGAAGTAAAGTCCATTCAAACGCAAAAGCCAGCGGCAAGGATTAAATTGCCTGACGGAGTTGCTGAAATTTTCGAAAAATGGAGACGCGGCGAGAAGTGAGGCTGTTGACGGTGGAGAATTAGCTACTGTATAATATTTCTATCTACTGTGCGGTCAGGGGGATCGATATGGGCGATAACTATGGGAGAAAACTTCATGCTCATTTCGAACAACAAGAAGATGAAGAAGTTGTCGAGCTTGTGCATAAAGGTGACATTGATGCATTAGAGTATTTGATTCACAAGTACAAGAATTTTGTTCGAGCTAAAGCACGGTCGTACTTTTTAATAGGGGCAGATAGAGAAGATATTATTCAAGAAGGCATGATAGGGTTATATAAAGCTATTCGTGACTTTAGAGAAGATAAACTTACTTCATTTAAAGCGTTTGCTGAACTATGTATTACCAGGCAAATCATCACAGCGATTAAAACGGCTACAAGACAAAAGCATATTCCGCTAAATTCTTATGTGTCGTTGGACAAGCCTATTTACGATGAGGAATCTGATCGAACATTGCTAGATGTTATTTCGGGAACCAAGGTCATGAACCCAGAAGAACTCTTGATTAATAGAGAAAAGTTCGATGATATTGAATTAAAGATGGCAGAGCTTTTGAGTGATTTAGAAAGAAAAGTACTCGTATTGTATTTAGACGGTCGCTCTTACCAAGAAATCTCAGAAGATCTAAACCGCCATGTAAAATCAATCGATAATGCGTTGCAGCGAGTTAAACGTAAGCTAGAGCGCTACTTAGAAATCCGTGAAATTACCACGTAGCCTGTATTGACACAGGAAGAAAGTGTGTGATACTTTCTTATAGACATTATCACTTATATAGGTGGCTAACAAAATGCGTAAAAAAGTTGTAATGGCATGTGTAGAATGTGGTAGTCGCAACTATACAACGATGAAAAGTACAGAGCAAAGCAACATTCGTTTAGAGATGAAGAAGTTTTGCAAATCTTGCAACTCACATGTCCAGCATCGTGAAACAAAATAGATTAAAAAGCTGCACAGATTAATACCCCTTTTATTTTAATGGAGGTTACAAACATGAACCGTGTAGGGAAATTTTTGCGTGACGTTGGTCGTGAAATGAAGAAGGTCAGCTGGCCTAAACGAAATGAACTAGTTCGCTATACAATTACAGTTGTTTCTACAGTTATTTTCATGACCGTCTTTTTCGCAGTTGTCGATTATGGAATCTCATCATTGATTCGTTTAATCCCTTGAATAATTTAATGATAATCATGGTATAATGAAACTAAATGATGATTTCTTCTTAAAAAGCCCGGGTACGGGTTTTTTAATTTGTTTTGAGAATGATATGAACTAGAACAGGTGAAGGTTCTAGTTCATCTTCTGTGCAATAGATACTTGAACACTTTATAGGAAGCTGGGAGGGAAGGACATTACGTCCTCAAAAATGGAGAAAAATTGGTATGTTGTTCATACTTATTCAGGGTATGAGAATAAAGTAAAGACGAATTTAGAAAAGCGTGTAGAAACAATGGGCATGCAAGATAAAATCTTCCGCGTGGTGGTACCTGAAGAAGAAGAAAGAGAAATTAAAAACAATAAAGAAAAGATAACAAAGAAGAAAGTATTTCCAGGTTATGTGTTAGTAGAGATTATTATGACAGATGATTCATGGTACGTGGTACGTAACACTCCTGGTGTAACAGGTTTCGTTGGGTCAGCCGGTTCAGGTTCTAAACCGACACCTCTATTACCAGAAGAAGTAGAAATGATTTTAAAGCAAATGGGTATGGATGAAAGTCATGCTGAATTTGACTTTGAGTTAAAAGAAACGGTTCTAGTTAAAGAAGGTCCGTTTGCGAACTTTGAAGGCACAATCGAAGAAATTGATACGGACAAGCGCAAAATTAAAGTTCATGTTGATATGTTCGGACGTCAAACACCTGTTGAGTTAGAGTTTACACAAATTGAAAAAATATAACTTTTAAAACCTTGCATTTCATCTGTTTTAATGTTAATATTTCATAAGTCAGTATGTCTCAATCTTGAGACTAAAACAACTATTTCTTTATTTTATATATAAAGAACTTGGAGTGGGAGGGCATCGCCCTATTACCACATCACGGACTTAAGGAGGTGTGTCTCGTGGCTAAAAAAGTAATTAAACTTGTAAAATTACAAATTCCTGCTGGTAAAGCAAACCCAGCACCACCAGTTGGTCCTGCATTAGGTCAAGCCGGTGTTAACATCATGGGATTCTGTAAAGAATTTAACGCTCGCACAGCTGATCAAGCTGGTTTAATCATTCCTGTTGAAATTACGGTATTTGAAGACCGTTCATTTACATTTATTACGAAAACTCCACCTGCTGCTGTATTACTTAAGAAAGCGGCTGGTATTGAGTCAGGTTCTGGTGAACCAAACCGTAATAAAGTTGCAACAGTCAAGCGTGACAAAGTACGTGAGATTGCTGAAACAAAAATGCCTGACCTAAACGCTGCTAACGTTGAGTCTGCAATGCGTATGGTAGAAGGTACAGCACGTAGCATGGGAATCGTAGTTGAAGACTAATCCCAAATGATTAGGTGTTAGAAGGTTGCGAGATAGGGATAGCTTCCGTTTCGCAACCTTTATTAGTGGGAGGTTATTCCGTTAATACCACATAAGGAGGAAAACAAAATGGCTAAAAAAGGTAAAAAGTACGTTGAAGCTGCGAAGCTTGTAGATCGTACACAAGCTTACTCAGTTCAAGAAGCAATTGAATTAGTAAAGAAAACAAACACAACTAAATTTGATGCAACTGTTGAAGTAGCATTCCGTTTAGGCGTTGACCCTAAGAAAGCTGACCAACAAATTCGTGGTGCAGTAGTACTTCCAAATGGTACTGGTAAAACTCAACGTGTATTAGTATTTGCTAAAGGTGAGAAAGCGAAAGAAGCAGAAGCTGCTGGAGCTGACTACGTTGGCGATTCTGATTACATCAACAAAATCCAACAAGGTTGGTTTGAATTTGACGTAATCGTTGCTACACCAGACATGATGGGTGAAGTTGGTAAACTTGGTCGTGTATTAGGACCAAAAGGCTTAATGCCAAACCCTAAAACTGGTACTGTAACATTCGATGTTGAGAAAGCTGTTAATGAAATCAAAGCTGGTAAAGTAGAATACCGCGTTGATAAAGCTGGTAACATCCACGTACCAATCGGTAAAGTATCATTCGAAGATAGCAAGTTAATTGAAAACTTCACTACAATCTTCGAAACTATGCAAAAAGCTAAGCCTGCAGCTGCAAAAGGAACATATATGAAGAACTTAGCTGTATCTTCAACTATGGGCCCTGGTATCAAAGTTGATATCGCAACTTTCAGCGCAGCTAACTAATTATTGGAAATAAATTGGTGTTGACTTTCTGAGTCCAACTGATTACAATAGATAATGTTGTTAAAAAAATAACATTTGTACCGTAGACAGTAGGTGCCTGTAAGGCTTAATTTCCTACCGAGGTGTGTGTGATAAATTAGTGAACGTTCTGATTCGCTTATAACACCTCCATGTCTTAGTTGTCATGGAGGTGTTTTATTTGCACCTTGTATGAGTGTACGGAAGGAAATCTACAGGAGGTGTAAAAATGAGCAACGTAATTGAACAAAAGAAACAAGTTGTTGATGAAATTGCTGACAAGCTTAAAGCAAGTGGATCAGCAATCGTAGTTGACTACCGTGGGTTAAATGTTGCTGAAGTAACTGAACTTCGTAAGCAATTACGTGACGCGGGAATTGAGTTCAAAGTATACAAAAACACTTTAACTCGCCGTGCTGTAGAAAAGGTTGAACTAAACAGCCTTAACGAAGCGCTAGTTGGTCCAAACGCAATTGCATTTGGTGGAGAAGACGTTATTGCTCCAGCTAAAATTCTTAACAGCTTCGCTAAAGAACACGAAGCGTTAGAAATTAAAGCTGGTGTTATCGAAGGTAATGTAGCAACTGTTGATGAAATTAAAGCTATTGCTGAACTTCCATCTCGCGAAGGCTTACTTTCTATGTTACTTAGCGTTCTTCAAGCTCCAATCCGCAACCTTGCTCTTGCTACAAAAGCTGTGGCAGATCAAAAAGAAGAACAAGGTGCATAATTTAGTCTGTTATATATAACACAATCACAAGGAGGAAATTAACAATGACTCAAGAACAAATCATTGAAGCAGTTAAAAATATGACTGTTTTAGAACTTAACGATTTAGTAAAAGCAATTGAAGAAGAATTTGGCGTAACTGCTGCTGCTCCTGTAGCTGTAGCTGGCGGTGCTGCTGGTGAAGCTGCTGCTGAGAAAACTGAATTTGACCTAGTACTTGAAAGTGCTGGCGGCCAAAAAATCAAAGTTATCAAAGTAGTACGTGAAATCACTGGTCTTGGCTTAAAAGAAGCTAAAGAAATCGTTGATAACGCTCCAAAAGCTCTTAAAGAAGGTATTTCTAAAGAAGAAGCTGAAGAAGCAAAAGCTAAACTTGAAGAAGTTGGCGCTTCTGTAGAAGTTAAGTAATTATTACTTAACATTTGATATGAAAAAGCTCGCTTATTCAAGCGAGCTTTTTTGCTTCTGTTTCTCTATTCGTTTATAGTATTAGAGGATGCCTTTTAGAAGGAGGAGTTCAGTTGACAGAACACTATTTTTCAAACACACCATCGGCTAGCAGTAATGAAGAGACATTTTCGTTTGAACTTCGAGGACAATCTTTTCGTTTCACTAGCGATCATGGTGTTTTCTCTAAAAAAGAAGTTGATTTTGGTTCTCGAGTGCTAATTGACAGCTTTGAGGTTAATAACGTAAAAGGTCCTATTCTAGACGTCGGCTGTGGATATGGTCCTATCGGTTTAGCGATGGCTAAACTTCATCCGGATGAGCAAGTGCATATGGTTGATGTTAACGAGCGCGCATTAGCTTTATCAGAAAAGAATGCAAAAGCTAATGGGATTGATAATGTTCAAATTTATCAGAGCTTTTGCTATAGTAATGTGAAAATTGATCATTTCTCTACTATTCTTACGAACCCACCAATTCGTGCTGGTAAAAAAATTGTACACGAAATTCTTGAAGGGGCATATAGCCATCTCGTTGAACAAGGTGAATTATGGGTCGTGATTCAAAAGAAACAGGGAGCTCCTTCCGCTTTAACGAAACTAGAGTCTCTATTTGAAGAAGTAGAGGTAGTAGAAAAGAAAAAAGGCTATTATATCATACGTGCTAAAAAATGTTGACTAATATTTTTTAGTATGTTAGCATTATAAAATGCCAATATATAAATATTCCATATAGACCTCTGTTATACATAAAATTGCACGTATAATTTGAGAATGTATGGGAAAACTAATAAAATCAATAGTACGTTTTATGAAATTGTGGTTTTCTATTTAAAGAAACCATTTTTCTTTTGTTCAATAATAAACAATAGTTTATTATATGTCTTGAATAATAACGCTTGATTTGAGGGGTGAATCAGTTGACAGGTCAACTAGTTCAGTATGGACGCCACCGCCAGCGCAGAAGTTATGCTCGTATCAGTGAGGTTCTAGAATTACCAAACTTAATCGAGATTCAAACGGCTTCATACCAATGGTTTTTAGATGAAGGATTACGAGAAATGTTCCAGGATATTTCTCCAATCGATGATTTTACTGGTAATTTATCACTAGAATTTATTGACTACAGCTTAGGTGAGCCAAAGTATTCAGTAGAAGAGTCTAAAGAACGTGATGTAACTTATGCAGCACCTCTTCGTGTTAAGGTGCGTTTAATTAATAAAGAAACAGGTGAAGTAAAAGACCAAGATGTGTTTATGGGTGATTTCCCATTGATGACGGAAACTGGTACGTTTGTTATTAACGGTGCTGAGCGCGTTATCGTATCACAATTGGTACGTTCACCAAGCGTCTACTACAGTGGAAAAGTAGATAAAAATGGTAAAAAGGGATATACAGCTACTGTTATTCCAAACCGTGGAGCATGGTTAGAATATGAAACTGATGCAAAAGACGTCGTTTATGTGCGTATTGATCGTACTCGTAAACTTCCAGTATCAGTACTGTTACGTGCGTTAGGTTTTGGTTCAGACCAAGAGATTATTGATCTAATTGGAGATAATGAGTACATCCGTAACACGCTTGAAAAAGATAACACGGAAAGTACAGAAAAAGCGCTACTAGAAATCTATGAGCGCTTACGTCCAGGTGAGCCACCAACTGTAGAAAATGCAAAATCATTGCTTGTATCTCGATTTTTTGATCCAAAGCGCTATGATTTAGCAAACGTTGGTCGTTACAAGATTAATAAAAAGCTTCATATTAAACATCGTTTGTTTAATCAAAAATTAGCAGAAACATTAGTTGATCATGAAACGGGTGAAATTATTGCTGAAAAAGGTGCAATGATTGATCGTCGTACATTAGATCGCTTAATTCCAATGCTTGAAAGTGGAGTAAACTTCAAAACTTATAGCCCGGTTGGCGGAGTTTTAGAAGACAATGTCACGTTACAATCTATCAAGATTTATGCTCCAAACGATCCGGATGGAGAGAAAGTTATTACAGTTTCCGGTAATGCTTACGTGACAGAAGAAGTAAAGAATATTACACCGGCTGATATTCTAGCATCAATTAGCTACTTCTTTAATTTACTTCACCAAGTAGGGGATACAGATGATATCGACCATTTAGGAAATCGTCGTCTTCGTTCTGTAGGGGAATTGTTGCAAAACCAATTCCGTATTGGTTTATCTCGTATGGAGCGTGTTGTGCGTGAGAGAATGTCTATTCAAGACACGAACACAATTACTCCTCAACAGTTAATCAATATTCGCCCTGTAATTGCTGCTATTAAAGAATTCTTTGGTAGCTCTCAGCTTTCTCAGTTCATGGACCAAACAAACCCGTTAGCTGAATTGACACATAAGCGCCGTCTGTCTGCATTAGGACCAGGTGGTTTGACTCGTGAGCGTGCTGGATTCGAAGTTCGTGACGTTCACTACTCTCACTATGGTCGTATGTGTCCAATCGAAACGCCTGAGGGACCAAACATTGGGTTAATTAACTCATTATCTTCTTATGCAAAAGTAAATAAATTCGGCTTTATTGAAACGCCATATCGTCGTATTGATCCTGAAACAGGTAAAGTTACGTCGAGAATTGATTACTTAACTGCTGATGAAGAAGATAACTATGTAGTTGCTCAAGCGAATGCGCGCTTAGGTGAAGATGGTTCTTTCTTAGATGAAAATGTTGTAGCCCGTTTCCGTGGTGAAAATACAGTTATCCGTCGTGATCGTTTAGATTACATGGACGTATCACCAAAGCAAGTAGTATCCGCGGCAACAGCTTGTATTCCATTCTTAGAGAATGATGACTCAAACCGTGCATTAATGGGTGCCAACATGCAACGTCAAGCAGTACCGTTGTTAAACCCAGAAGCGCCACTTGTTGGAACAGGTATGGAATATGTATCTGGTAAAGACTCAGGAGCTGCAGTTATCTGTAAGCACCCTGGTGTTGTTGAGCGCGTGGAAGCAAAACAAGTTTTTGTTCGTCGTTATGAAGAGGTAGACGGGCAAAAAGTTAAAGGTAACTTAGATAAATACAAGCTTCTTAAGTTTGTTCGTTCGAACCAAGGTACTTGCTACAACCAGCGTCCAATTGTTTCAGTTGGCGATGAAGTTGTAAAAGGTGAAATCCTAGCTGACGGCCCTTCTATGGAAAAAGGAGAGCTTGCATTAGGACGTAACGTTTTAGTAGGTTTCATGACTTGGGACGGATATAACTATGAGGATGCTATTATCATGAGTGAACGTCTTGTAAAAGACGATGTATATACTTCTGTTCATATTGAAGAATATGAGTCTGAGTCTCGTGATACGAAACTAGGACCAGAAGAAATTACACGTGATATTCCAAACGTGGGTGAAGATGCTCTTCGTAACCTAGATGAGCGTGGTATCATTCGCATTGGTGCCGAAGTTAAAGATGGTGATCTTTTAGTTGGTAAAGTAACGCCTAAAGGTGTTACGGAACTAACAGCTGAAGAGCGCTTATTACATGCAATCTTTGGTGAAAAAGCACGTGAGGTTCGCGATACTTCATTACGTGTACCACATGGTGGAGGCGGAATTATCCTTGATGTTAAAGTCTTCAATCGTGAAGATGGCGATGAGTTACCACCAGGTGTAAACCAACTTGTTCGCGTGTATATCGTTCAGAAGCGTAAAATTTCTGAAGGTGACAAAATGGCCGGTCGTCACGGTAACAAAGGTGTAATCTCGCGTATTTTACCAGAGGAAGATATGCCTTACTTACCAGATGGAACTCCAATCGATATCATGTTAAACCCACTAGGGGTACCTTCTCGTATGAACATCGGGCAAGTATTAGAGCTTCATTTAGGTATGGCGGCTCGTAAACTTGGAATTCATGTTGCATCTCCAGTATTTGATGGTGCTCGTGAAGAAGATGTTTGGGCGACGATTGAAGAGGCAGGCATGTCACGTGATGCGAAAACTGTATTATACGATGGTCGTACAGGTGAACCTTTCGATAATCGTGTATCAGTAGGTATTATGTACATGATTAAACTTGCTCACATGGTAGACGATAAGCTTCACGCACGTTCTACTGGACCATATTCACTTGTTACCCAACAGCCATTAGGTGGTAAAGCGCAATTTGGTGGACAACGTTTTGGAGAGATGGAAGTATGGGCGCTGGAAGCATACGGTGCTGCTTATACGCTACAAGAGATTCTAACTGTGAAGTCGGATGATGTTGTTGGTCGTGTGAAAACATATGAAGCCATCGTAAAAGGCGAAAATATTCCAGAGCCAGGTATACCTGAATCATTCAAAGTATTAATTAAAGAATTACAAAGTTTAGGTATGGATGTAAAAATGCTTTCAGCTGATGAGCAAGAGATTGACATTGTAGATTCAGAGGATGATCAAGAACAACAATCCGAATCTATTATGTCTGATATAGAACCAGAAGGAATTTCTGAAGGTCAAAAAGACCCTGTTATCAAAGAGTAAGGAATTACTTTCATATAAAAGTATACGCACGTTAAGGGAAAAAACCTGTAGATTAAAAGGGAGGTAGGCTCCTTGCTAGATGTAAATAACTTTGAGTATATGAAAATTGGTCTAGCTTCGCCAGATAAAATTCGCTCTTGGTCATACGGTGAGGTAAAAAAACCGGAAACGATCAACTATCGTACATTAAAACCTGAAAAAGATGGTTTGTTTTGTGAGCGCATCTTTGGTCCACAAAAGGACTGGGAGTGCCACTGTGGTAAATACAAACGCGTTCGTTACAAAGGCGTAGTATGTGACCGTTGTGGAGTAGAAGTAACAAGAGCAAAAGTACGTCGTGAACGTATGGGACATATTGAACTAGCTGCACCTGTTTCACATATTTGGTACTTCAAAGGTATCCCTAGCCGCATGGGACTTGTCTTAGACATGTCCCCTCGTGCGCTAGAGGAAATTATCTATTTTGCTTCATATGTTGTAACAGATGCTGGTGATACACCGCTTGAAAAGAAACAGCTATTATCTGAAAAAGAATATCGTGCATATCGTGAAAAGTATGGAAAAACTTTCCATGCAGCGATGGGTGCGGAAGCTGTTAAGAAATTATTACAAGACATCGATCTTGACAAAGAAGTAGATGCTCTAAAAGAAGAGCTTAAAACTGCTCAAGGTCAACGTCGTACACGTGCAATTAAGCGTTTAGAAGTGTTGGAAGCTTTCCGTCACTCTGGTAATGAACCTTCTTGGATGATCTTAGATGTTTTACCGGTTATCCCACCGGAACTTCGTCCAATGGTTCAATTAGATGGTGGACGTTTTGCAACTTCTGACCTAAATGATTTATATCGTCGTGTAATTAACCGTAACAACCGCTTAAAACGTTTACTAGATCTTGGAGCTCCTAGCATTATCGTTCAAAACGAAAAGCGTATGCTTCAAGAAGCTGTAGATGCTTTAATCGATAACGGTCGTCGTGGGCGCCCTGTAACAGGTCCTGGTAACCGTCCGTTAAAATCTCTTTCACATATGTTAAAAGGTAAGCAAGGACGCTTCCGTCAAAACTTACTTGGTAAACGTGTTGACTACTCTGGGCGTTCTGTAATCGTTGTAGGACCGAACTTAAAGATGTACCAATGTGGTTTACCAAAAGAAATGGCGTTAGAACTATTTAAGCCGTTTGTTATGAAAGAGTTAGTTGAGCGTGGTTTAGCTCATAACATCAAGAGTGCGAAACGTAAAATCGAGCGCGTTCAACCTGAAGTATGGGACGTATTAGAATCGGTTATTAAAGAGCATCCAGTTCTGTTAAACCGTGCACCTACACTTCACAGACTTGGTATCCAAGCGTTTGAACCTACATTAGTAGAAGGTCGTGCAATCCGTCTACATCCACTTGTATGTACAGCATACAATGCGGACTTTGATGGTGACCAAATGGCCGTTCACGTACCGTTATCTGCAGAAGCACAAGCAGAAGCGCGCATCTTAATGTTAGCAGCGCAAAACATCCTGAATCCAAAAGATGGTAAACCAGTTGTTACACCATCTCAAGATATGGTATTAGGTAACTACTACTTAACACTTGAGCGTGAAGACGCAGTGGGTGAAGGTATGGTATTTAAAGATACAAATGAGGCGTTGCTGGCATACCAAAACGGATATGTACATTTACATACTCGTGTTGGTGTATACGCTGGTTCTTTAAATAACCAAACATTTACTGAAGCACAAAATCAACAATTGTTAGTGACGACTGTAGGTAAGCTTGTATTTAACGAAATCTTACCGGAATCATTCCCGTATATTAACGAACCAACAAGAGAAAACCTTGAAGTTAAGACACCGGATAAATACTTTGTTGAAAAAGGTGCTGACGTAAAAGAATTCATTAAAAATCAACCTGCAATTGCACCATTTAAGAAAAAAATCTTAGGTAATATCATTGCTGAAGTATTCAAACGCTTTAAGATTACTGAAACGTCTAAAATGCTTGATCGCATGAAAGACTTAGGTTTCAAATATTCTACTAAAGCTGGTATTACAGTTGGTGTAGCAGATATCGTTGTATTAGGTGAAAAAGAAGTTATCTTACAAGAAGCGCAAGCTAAAGTAGATAATGTTCTAAAACAATTCCGTCGTGGTTTAATTACTGAAGATGAGCGTTATGATCGCGTAATCTCAATTTGGAGTAGTGCGAAAGACGTTATCCAAGGTAAGCTGATGGAATCCTTAGATAAACGAAATCCAATCTTTATGATGAGTGACTCTGGTGCCCGTGGTAACGCATCTAACTTCACGCAGCTTGCTGGTATGCGTGGTCTGATGGCTAACCCGTCTGGACGTATCATCGAGTTACCAATCAAATCAAGTTTCCGTGAAGGTTTAACAGTATTAGAATACTTTATCTCTACTCACGGCGCGCGTAAAGGTCTTGCTGATACAGCCCTTAAAACAGCTGACTCAGGTTATCTTACTCGCCGTCTTGTTGATGTGGCTCAAGATGTTATCGTTCGTGATGATGATTGCGGTACAGACCGAGGAATCTTGGCTGTTGCAATCAAAGAAGGCACGGAGGAAATCGAAAAGCTGGATGAGCGTCTAATTGGACGTTATGCACGTAAAACTGTTGTTCATCCAGAAACAAACGAAGTACTTGTAGCAGAAAATGAATTAATTACAGAAGATCTAGCTGAAGAAATTGTAAATGCTGGTGTTGAAGAAGTATGGATTCGTTCTGCGTTTACTTGTAACACTCGTCATGGAGTATGTAAAAAATGTTACGGACGTAACTTGGCAACTGGTTCAGAAGTTGAAGTTGGTGAAGCAGTTGGTATTATCGCTGCTCAATCAATCGGTGAGCCAGGTACACAGTTAACGATGCGTACATTCCATACTGGTGGGGTTGCCGGAGATGACATCACTCAAGGTTTACCTCGTATCCAAGAGATCTTTGAAGCTCGTAACCCTAAAGGCCAAGCTGTTATTTCAGAAATCGAAGGTACCGTTACTTCAATTACTGAAGGACGTGACCGTCAGCATGAAATTACAGTTCAAGGTGACATTGAAACACGCTCTTACACAGCTCCTTACAGTGCACGCTTGAAGGTAGCTGAAGGCCAAGAGATTGCTCGTGGTCAAGAGTTAACAGAAGGTTCAATTGATCCGAAAGAGTTATTAAAAGTAAAAGATATCACTGCTGTTCAAGAATACCTGCTACGTGAAGTACAAAAAGTATACCGTATGCAAGGGGTAGAAATTGGTGATAAGCACGTTGAAGTAATGGTACGCCAAATGCTTCGTAAAGTGAGAGTAATGGATTCTGGAGATACAGATGTATTACCAGGTTCACTATTAGATATTCACCAATTCACTGATGCTAACGAAAAAGTGTTACTAGAGGGCAATCGTCCAGCTACTGGTCGACCTGTACTACTTGGTATCACAAAAGCATCTCTTGAAACGGATTCCTTCTTATCAGCAGCATCATTCCAAGAAACTACTCGTGTTCTTACAGATGCAGCTATTAAAGGAAAACGTGATGAACTATTAGGTCTTAAAGAGAACGTTATTATTGGTAAACTTGTTCCTGCTGGTACTGGTATGAATAGATATCGTAATGCTGAACCAGTTAAAAATCAGGTTGAAGAGCCAGTAACAATCGATTAATAAGTAGTCATTTTTCTAGAATGGATGTTTTTTTAAAAAAACTGCATCGTGCAGTTGACATCCATTCTAGGGAATGATACTATATCAAAGGTGCTCCTATAAACTACCTGTTGCTTTGGAGGATATGATAATGTCTTATGAAAAAGTATCACAGGCTGATCATATTATTGTAGGAACTAAGCAGACAGTGAAAGCTTTAAAAAAAGGAATTGTAAAGGAAGTTATACTTGCGGATAATGCAGACACCTACATTACCGACTTGGTAGTGAAAGTTGCTGTGCAAGAAAACACCCCTTACAGTTTTGTTAACTCTATGAAAGAGCTTGGAAAAGCTTGTGGAATAGAAGTAGATGCGGCAGCTGTTGCAATTATTAGTTAACACGTTTTTGGACTAGTGTTCAAAAACTTTGTTTTTTGCTAAAAAATGAACCACCTGGATGTGTGGTCTTACAAAAGCTGAAAGGAGGAAATTCAAATGCCTACTATTAATCAACTAATCCGTAAAGGTCGTGTGAGCAAGGTTCAAAAATCTGACTCACCTGCTTTAAACAAAGGTTACAACAGCTTTAAAAAAGCTCAAACTAACCAATCTTCTCCACAAAAACGTGGTGTATGTACACGTGTGGGTACTATGACACCGAAGAAACCGAACTCGGCTCTTCGTAAATATGCTCGTGTACGTTTAACTAACGGTATCGAGGTTACTGCTTATATCCCAGGTATTGGTCACAACTTACAAGAACACAGCGTGGTACTTATCCGCGGTGGACGTGTAAAAGATTTACCAGGGGTACGTTACCATATCGTACGTGGTGCGTTAGATACTGCTGGTGTGGATGGCCGTATGCAAGGTCGTTCTAAATATGGTACTAAGCGACCAAAAGCAGCTAAAAAATAATATAAACAACAAATAGAATTATTCTCATAAGTGAAAGGAGGAAATTAGAATGCCACGTAAGGGTCCTGTTGCAAAGAGAGACGTATTACCAGATCCAATTTACAATTCAAAGCTTGTATCACGCTTAATCAACAAAATGATGCTTGATGGAAAGCGCGGTAAATCACAAGCTATTCTTTATAGAGCATTCGATCTAGTACAAGAGCGCAGTGGTAAAGAAGCTATGGAAGTATTCGACCAAGCTCTTAAAAACATCATGCCTGTATTAGAAGTTAGAGCACGCCGTGTAGGGGGTTCTAACTACCAAGTTCCTGTAGAAGTACGTCCAGAGCGTCGTACAACTCTAGGTCTTCGTTGGTTAGTAAACTATGCTCGTCTTCGTGGAGAAAAAACGATGGAAGAGCGTTTAGCTAACGAAATCCTTGACGCAGCTAACAACACTGGTGCTGCAGTTAAGAAACGTGAAGATACTCATAAAATGGCAGAAGCGAACAAAGCGTTTGCTCACTACCGTTGGTAATCTTTTAACGAATCAACTTAAAAAACTAATTATAATTATAATATGGAAGGAGAAATACCTAACATGGCAAGAGAGTTCTCCTTAGAAAACACTCGTAATATTGGTATCATGGCTCATATTGATGCTGGTAAAACAACAACAACTGAGCGTGTTCTTTATTATACTGGTCGTATCCATAAAATTGGTGAAACTCATGAAGGAGCTTCACAAATGGACTGGATGGAGCAGGAGCAAGAGCGTGGTATTACAATCACGTCTGCTGCAACAACTGCTTCTTGGAAAGGTCACCGTGTTAACATCATCGATACTCCTGGACACGTAGACTTCACTGTAGAAGTTGAACGTTCACTTCGTGTACTTGATGGTGCGGTGGCAGTTCTTGATGCTCAATCTGGTGTTGAGCCTCAAACAGAAACTGTATGGCGTCAGGCTACTACATACGGTGTACCGCGTGTAGTATTCGTAAACAAAATGGATAAAATCGGTGCTGACTTCTTGTACTCTGTTAAAACGATTCATGATCGTTTAGGTGCAAATGCTCACCCAATCCAATTGCCAATCGGTGCTGAAGATCAATTCACAGGAATCATTGACTTAGTGGAAATGAAAGCTTACCACTACGGTAATGACCTAGGAACTGATATTCAAGAAATTGAGATTCCAGAAGAATACAAAGAATTAGCTGAAGAATATAATGCTAAACTTGTAGAAGCTGCTGCAGAACTTGATGAAGAATTAATGATGAAGTATCTTGAAGAAGGCGAGCTTAGCGTTGAAGAACTAAAAGCTGCTATCCGTAAAGGTACTTGTGACGTTGAATTCTTCCCAGTTCTTTGTGGATCAGCGTTCAAAAACAAAGGTGTACAATTAATGTTGAACTCGGTAATTGATTACTTACCAGCTCCAACAGATGTACCAGCAATCAAAGGTATCACTCCTGATACTGATGAAGAAGTTGTACGTCCATCTAGCGACGACGCTCCATTCTCAGCTTTAGCGTTTAAAGTAATGACAGATCCATACGTAGGGAAATTAACATTCTTCCGCGTATATTCTGGAATTCTTAACTCTGGTTCTTATGTACAGAACTCTACAAAAGGTAAGCGTGAGCGTGTAGGACGTATCCTACAAATGCATGCTAACTCTCGTGAAGAGATTTCAGCTGTATATGCTGGAGATATCGCTGCTGCTGTAGGTTTGAAAGATACTACTACTGGTGACACTTTATGTGATGAAAAGAATCTTGTTATTCTTGAGTCTATGGAGTTCCCAGAGCCAGTTATTTCATTATCTGTTGAGCCTAAGTCAAAAGCTGACCAAGATAAGATGACAACTGCTCTTCAAAAACTACAAGAAGAAGATCCAACTTTCCGTGCGGAAACTAACACAGAGACTGGTCAAATCATCATCTCTGGTATGGGTGAACTTCACTTAGATATCATCGTTGACCGTATGCGTCGCGAGTTCAAAGTAGAAGCTAACGTTGGTGCTCCTCAAGTAGCATACCGTGAAACTTTCCGCGGTTCTGCGAAAGTTGAAGGTAAATTTGCACGTCAATCTGGTGGTCGTGGACAATTCGGTCACGTTTGGATTGAGTTTGAACCGAACGAAGAAGGTAAAGGCTTCGAATTCGAAAACAAAATTGTTGGTGGTGTAGTTCCACGTGAATACATCCCTGCAGTTCAAGCTGGTCTTGAAGATGCACTTCAAAACGGTGTATTAGCAGGTTACCCAGTAATCGATGTTAAAGCTGCTTTAGTAGACGGTTCTTACCATGACGTTGACTCAAGTGAGATGGCGTTTAAAATTGCTGCTTCTATGGCACTTAAAAACGCAGTTTCAAAATGTAACCCAGTTATTCTTGAGCCAATGATGAAAGTTGAAGTTGTAATTCCTGATGAGTACTTAGGTGACATCATGGGTGACATCACTTCTCGTCGTGGACGTGTAGAAGGTATGGAAGCTCGCGGAAACGCTCAAGTAGTACGCGCATTCGTACCACTTTCTGAAATGTTTGGTTATGCAACTGCATTACGTTCTAATACTCAAGGTCGTGGAAACTACTCAATGCACTTTGATCATTATGAAGAAGTACCAAAGTCTATTTCAGAAGAAATTATTAAAAAAAATAAAGGTGAATAATTGATTTTCACTCTTTATTAAAGTATAACTACTTATGTACGCTGTGAAAGTGGAGTTGATTCCTTTTCACGGCCTCATAAATTTACATTATAAGAAATTAAGGAGGCGTTACGAATGGGTAAAGAAAAATTCGACCGTTCAAAAACACATGCCAATATTGGTACAATTGGTCACGTTGACCATGGTAAAACAACTTTAACAGCTGCTATCACTACTGTACTTGCTAAGAAAAGCGGTAAAGGTGCAGCTATGGCTTATGACATGATCGACGCTGCTCCAGAAGAGCGCGAGCGTGGAATCACAATCTCAACTGCACACGTTGAGTATGAAACTGACACTCGTCACTATGCACACGTTGACTGCCCAGGACATGCTGACTACGTTAAAAACATGATCACTGGTGCTGCACAAATGGATGGCGGTATCTTAGTAGTATCTGCTGCTGATGGCCCAATGCCACAAACTCGTGAGCACATCCTTCTTTCTCGTCAAGTAGGTGTTCCATACCTAGTTGTATTCTTAAACAAATGTGACATGGTAGACGATGAAGAGTTACTTGAATTAGTAGAAATGGAAGTACGTGACCTTCTTTCTGAATACGACTTCCCAGGTGACGATGTACCGGTAATCAAAGGTTCTGCTCTTAAAGCTCTTGAAGGAGATGCTGATTGGGAAGCTAAAATCATCGAGCTTATGGACGCTGTTGATGAGTACATCCCAACTCCAGAGCGTGACACTGAAAAACCATTCATGATGCCAGTTGAGGACGTATTCTCAATCACTGGTCGTGGTACAGTTGCTACTGGTCGTGTTGAGCGTGGACAAGTTAAAGTTGGTGACGTTGTAGACATCATCGGTTTAGCTGAAGAATCAAAATCTACTACTGTAACTGGTGTAGAAATGTTCCGTAAGCTTCTTGACTATGCTGAAGCTGGTGACAACATCGGTGCTTTACTTCGCGGTGTTTCTCGTGAAGATATCCAACGTGGACAAGTACTAGCTAAACCAGGTACAATCACTCCACACACTAAATTCAAAGCTGAAGTATACGTTCTTTCTAAAGAAGAAGGTGGACGTCACACTCCATTCTTCAGCAACTACCGTCCTCAGTTCTACTTCCGTACAACTGATGTAACTGGTATTTGTAACTTACCAGAAGGCGTAGAAATGGTAATGCCTGGCGACAACATCGAAATGACTGTTGAACTTATTGCTCCAATCGCGATTGAAGAAGGTACTAAATTCTCAATCCGTGAAGGTGGACGTACAGTAGGCGCTGGCGTTGTAGCTACAATCACTGAGTAATCTTTTACTCTTTAAAAAAGAAGCAGGAAATCCTGCTTCTTTTTTTTTGGTCATAAAAGGTAAATAGAGAATTTATGATTACACTTGCATTGTGTATTTGTTTTATATATAATGAAAAAAGTGCGCAACAGAAAAAAGTTTTATATTTTATATAAAAGACTGTTGCAATACCGACCCATTTTTAGTACAATAAGAATGTTGGTCTTTGACTGCGATGATGCGGAAGGTTGCCGACACACCCGGCCGCTTTGCCATGGCGAGTGTGGGGAAATTTCCGCGGAGAATGTCTATTTAGAAAGATAGGCGAAAAAGGAGGGAAAATAATGGCAAAAGAAAAAATTCGCATTCGTTTAAAAGCATACGATCACAGAATTCTTGATCAATCAGCTGAGAAAATCGTAGAAACTGCTAAACGCTCTGGCGCTACAGTATCTGGTCCGATTCCGTTACCAACTGAGAAATCAGTTTATACAATTCTACGTGCTGTGCACAAATATAAAGATTCTCGTGAGCAATTCGAAATGCGCACGCATAAACGCTTAGTTGATATCGTGAATCCAACACCACAAACTGTTGATTCATTAATGCGTTTAGATTTACCATCTGGTGTAGATATCGAAATTAAACTTTAATTTAAAATAAAGAATGAAGACATACTTAGGAGGTGTGACTAATGGCCAAAGGAATCTTAGGAAGAAAGATCGGTATGACTCAAGTATTCGCTGAAAACGGTGATTTAATCCCTGTAACAGTAATTGAAGCTACTCCAAACGTAGTTCTTCAAGTTAAAAACGCTGAGACAGACAGTTACGAAGCAATCCAATTAGGTTTTGAAGATATTCGTGAGAAATTATCTAACAAACCTGCTAAAGGACACGCTTCTAAAGCTAATACTGCTCCTAAGCGCTTCATCCGTGAGTTACGCGGAGTGAACGCTTCAGAATATGAAGTTGGTCAAGAAGTCAAGGTTGATATTTTCGCAGAAGGCGATGTAATCGATGTAACAGGAGTTTCAAAAGGTAAAGGTTTCCAAGGTGCTATTAAACGCCACGGACAATCTCGTGGACCAATGTCTCACGGTTCTCGTTACCACCGTCGCCCAGGTTCAATGGGTCCTGTTGCTCCAAACCGCGTATTCAAAGGTAAATTATTACCAGGACGCATGGGTGGAGAGCGCATTACAGTTCAAAACTTATCAATCGTAAAAGTTGACGTAGAACGCAACCTTTTATTAGTAAAAGGTAACGTGCCAGGAGCTAGAAAATCTCTAGTAACTGTGAAATCTGCGGTTAAATCTAAATAATAATTCTTCGAGAAAGGAGGAATAACCAATGCCAAAAGTAGCATTGTTTAACCAAGACGGTAAAAACGTTGGTGAAATCGAATTACAAGATGCCGTATTCGGTATCGAACCTAATAACAAAGTACTTTTTGATGCAATCATCATGCAACGTGCAGCGATGCGTCAAGGTACTTCTAAAGTAAAAAATCGTTCTGAAGTACGTGGTGGTGGTCGTAAGCCATGGCGTCAAAAAGGTACTGGTCGTGCACGTCAAGGATCTATCCGTTCTCCACAATGGCGTGGTGGTGGCGTAGTATTTGGTCCAGTTCCAAGAAGCTATAGCTACAAATTACCTAAAAAAGTTCGTCGTTTAGCTATTAAGTCTGCTTTATCTACAAAAGTTCAAGATAACAGCATTGTTGTACTTGAAGCTTTATCTTTTGATGCTCCAAAAACAAAAGAGATGGTAGCAGTTCTTAAAAACCTAACAGTAGAGCGCAAAGCATTAGTAGTAACTGCTGATCTTAACGAAAATGTTGCACTTTCAGCACGTAACATTCCTGGTGTAACAGTTGTTACAGCTAACGGATTAAGCGTATTAGACGTTGTTAATCACGATAAGCTTGTAATCACTAAAGACGCAGTTGAAAAAGTAGAGGAGGTGCTTGCATAATGAAAGATCCTCGTGATATTATTAAGCGCCCCGTAATTACAGAACGTTCAACAGACTTAATGACTGAGAAGAAATACACTTTTGAAGTTGATGTAAAAGCTAATAAAACTGAAGTTAAAGATGCGATCGAAAGAATCTTTGACGTAAAAGTTGAAAAAGTAAATGTCATGAACTACAAAGGTAAATTCAAACGTGTAGGTCGTTATAGCGGTCTTACAAACCGTCGTCGTAAAGCGGTAGTAACGCTAACTCAAGAAAGCAACGAAATCGAATTCTTCGAAGCTTAAGATTAATAGAGAAGGAGGGAAATTGAGATGGCGATTAAAAAGTACAAACCAACCTCAAATGGTCGTCGTGGTATGTCGGTTTCAGATTTCGCTGAAATCACTACTGACAAACCAGAAAAATCGTTACTTGCACCTGTTACACGCAAAGGTGGTCGTAACAACCAAGGTAAAATCACTGTTCGTCACCAAGGTGGTGGGCACAAACGTCAATACCGTATCATCGACTTTAAACGTGATAAAGATGGAATACCTGGACGCGTTGCTACAGTCGAGTATGATCCAAACCGTTCAGCAAACATCGCATTAATCAATTATGCTGATGGTGAAAAACGTTACATTCTTGCTCCTAAAAACCTTAAAGTAGGTATGGAAGTTATGTCAGGTACTGAAGCTGACATTAAAGTAGGTAACGCTCTTCCACTAGCAAACATTCCTGTTGGTACAGTAGTACACAACATCGAATTAAAACCAGGTAAAGGTGGACAATTAGTACGTTCAGCGGGTGCTTCTGCACAAGTACTTGGTAAAGAAGGTAAATACGTATTAGTACGTTTAACTTCTGGTGAAGTTCGCATGATTCTAGCTACTTGCCGCGCTACTGTAGGTCAAGTAGGTAATGAACAACACGAACTAATCAACATTGGTAAAGCTGGTCGTTCTCGTTGGTTAGGTATCCGTCCAACTGTTCGTGGTTCTGTAATGAACCCTAATGATCACCCACACGGTGGTGGTGAAGGACGTTCACCTATCGGACGTAAGTCTCCAATGAGTCCATGGGGCAAACCAACACTTGGATTTAAAACTCGTAAGAAGAAAAATAAATCCGATAAATTTATCGTTCGTCGTCGTAAAAAATAACGGGATTGAGCTACGGTTCAAGCGAACCGTAGAACAATCACGAAGGGAGGTTCACTTATGGGTCGCAGCTTAAAAAAAGGACCTTTTGTTGATGGACACTTAATTAATAAAATTGAGAAGTTAAATGAAACAGACAGCAAACAAGTTGTTAAGACTTGGTCTCGTCGTTCAACTATTTTCCCTCAATTCATCGGTCACACTATTGCTGTATATGACGGTCGTAAACATGTACCTGTTTATGTAACTGAAGATATGGTAGGTCATAAACTTGGTGAATTCGCACCAACTCGTACTTATAAAGGTCACGCAAGTGACGATAAGAAAACAAGACGCTAATATGAGAGGAGGCTTTTAAATGCAAGCTAAAGCTGTTGCGAGAACAGTACGTATTGCTCCTCGTAAAGTTCGTTTAGTTGTAGATTTAATTCGAGGTAAGCAAGTGGGTGAAGCATTAGCAGTGCTACTTCACACGCCTAAGGCTGCTTCTCCGGTTGTTGAGAAACTATTAAAATCTGCTATTGCCAATGCAGAACACAATTATGAAATGGACGCTAACAACTTAGTTGTTTCTGAAGTTTTTGTTGACGAAGGTCCAACTTTAAAACGTTTCCGTCCACGTGCTCAAGGTCGTGCAAGCCAAATTAACAAACGCACAAGCCACATTACAATCGTGGTATCAGAAAAGAAGGAGGGATAATTCATGGGTCAAAAGGTAAATCCAGTTGGTCTACGCGTCGGCATCATCCGTGATTGGGAATCAAGATGGTTCGCTGGTAAAGACTATGCTGACTTATTACATGAAGACTTAAAAGTACGTGAATATATCGCTAAACGTCTTAACGATGCAGCTGTTTCTAAAGTAGAAATCGAACGTGCTGCTAACCGTTTAAACGTAACGATCCACACTGCAAAACCTGGTATGGTAATTGGTAAAGGTGGTACTGAAGTTGAAGCACTTCGTAAAGCTCTTAACCAATTAACAGGCAAGCGTGTACACATCAACATTTTAGAAATTAAAAGAGCTGACTTAGATGCTAAGCTTGTTGCTGAAAACATCGCTCGTCAACTTGAAAATCGTGTATCATTCCGTCGTGCGCAAAAGCAATCAATTCAACGCACAATGCGTGCTGGTGCACAAGGTATCAAAACAATGGTATCTGGTCGTCTAGGCGGAGCTGACATTGCTCGCTCTGAATACTATAGTGAAGGTACAGTTCCACTTCATACACTTCGCGCTGATATCGATTATGCTCATGCTGAAGCAGATACAACTTACGGTAAGCTTGGCGTGAAAGTATGGATCTATCGTGGAGAAGTCCTTCCTACTAAAAAGAAATCTGAGGAAGGAGGAAAATAATAATGTTATTGCCAAAACGCGTTAAATATCGTCGCGAACACCGCGGAAAAATGCGAGGACGTGCAAAAGGTGGTACTGAAGTACACTTCGGTGAGTTCGGTTTACAAGCTTTAGAAGCTTCTTGGATTACAAACCGTCAAATCGAATCTGCTCGTATCGCTATGACTCGTTACATGAAACGTGGCGGTAAAGTATGGATTAAAATTTTCCCTTCTAAACCTTATACTGCTAAACCACTAGAAGTGCGCATGGGTTCTGGTAAAGGTGCACCTGAAGGTTGGGTAGCTGTTGTTAAGCCTGGTAAAGTAATGTTTGAAATCTCAGGCGTATCTGAAGAAGTTGCTCGTGAAGCATTACGTTTAGCAGCTCACAAGCTACCAGTAAAGTGTAAGTTTGTAAAACGTGAAGAAATTGGTGGTGAATCTAATGAAAGCTAATGAAATTCGTGACCTTACCACTGCCGAAATTGAACAAAAAGTTAAAGCTTTAAAAGAAGAGTTATTCAACCTTCGTTTCCAATTAGCGACTGGACAATTAGAGAATACTACTCGTATTCGCGAAGTACGCAAAGCGATTGCTCGCATGAAGACTGTAGTTCGTGAAAGAGAGATCGCTGCTAATAAATAATAAGTCTGAGAGGAGGCTTTCAGAATGAGTGAACGCAATCAACGTAAAGTTTACACTGGCCGCGTAGTTTCTGACAAAATGGATAAGACTGTTACTGTTCTTGTAGAAACATACAAAAAGCATTCGCTTTACGGTAAACGTGTAAAGTACTCAAAAAAGTTCAAAGCTCACGATGAGAATAACACAGCTAAAGTGGGCGATATCGTGAAAATCATGGAAACTCGTCCGTTATCAGCTACTAAACGTTTCCGTCTAGTAGAAGTTGTAGAAGAAGCTGTTATTATCTAATAGTGAAAGACAGATCGGATAAGAATGATTCATCCGAAGGGAGGTTTCGTACATGATTCAACAAGAATCTCGTTTAAAAGTTGCAGACAACTCTGGTGCGCGTGAAGTACTTACTATCAAAGTATTAGGTGGTTCTGGTCGTAAGACAGCTAATATTGGTGATGTTATCGTTTGTACGGTGAAACAAGCAACACCAGGAGGCGTTGTTAAAAAAGGTGACGTTGTTAGAGCAGTAGTAGTACGTACAAAACGCGGTGTTCGTCGTAACGACGGTTCATATATCCGTTTTGACGAAAATGCTTGCGTAATCATCCGTGACGATAAGAGTCCACGTGGTACTCGTATCTTTGGACCAGTTGCTCGTGAATTACGTGACAACAACTTCATGAAGATCGTATCTTTAGCTCCAGAAGTTATCTAATTATATATTAATGAATAAAAACAAAATGCCTTTTAAGGAGGTGCGAATAGGATGCATGTAAAAAAGGGCGACAAAGTAGTGGTTATCTCTGGTAAAGATAAAGGCAAACAAGGCGAAGTACTTGCTGCTTTTCCAAAGAAAAACCGTGTACTTGTAGAAGGCGTAAACGTAGTGAAAAAACACTCTAAACCTTCTCAAGTAAATCCACAAGGTGGAATCGTTAGCCAAGAGGCACCTATCCACGTATCTAACGTAATGCCATTAGATCCGAAATCTGGTGAGCCAACACGTGTTGGTTACAAAGTAATCGACGGCAAAAAGGTACGTGTAGCAAAAAAATCTGGTGAAACTTTAGATAAATAATTATTGAAATGTGAAGGGAGGTATAGTTCACATGAACCGTCTTAAAGAGAAATTTACAAAAGAAATTACACCTGCTCTAGTGAGCAAGTTTAATTATGAATCTGTAATGCAAGTGCCAAAGATCGAAAAGATCGTTATTAACATGGGTATCGGTGAGGCTGTTTCTAACTCAAAAGCTTTAGATAACGCTGTTGAAGAATTAGCTGACATCACTGGTCAAAAACCTATCGTAACTCGTGCTAAGAAATCTATTGCAGGTTTCCGTCTGCGTGAAGGTATGCCAATCGGTGCTAAAGTAACTTTACGCGGCGAGCGCATGTATGAGTTCTTCGATAAATTAGTTTCAGTTTCACTTCCACGTGTACGTGATTTCCGTGGAGTATCTAAAAAAGCATTTGATGGTCGTGGAAACTACACATTAGGTGTTAAAGAGCAATTGATCTTCCCAGAGATCGATTATGATAAAGTGAGCAAAGTTCGTGGTATGGATATCGTTATTGTTACAACAGCAAACACTGATGAAGAAGCTCGTGAGCTTTTAACTCAGTTCGGTATGCCATTCCAGAAGTAATAACTGCCAACGTTAAGCAGAGGAGGCGAAAATGTGGCTAAAAAATCAATGATTGCGAAGCAAAAACGCCAGCAGAAGTTCAAAGTACAAGAGTACACACGTTGCGAACGTTGTGGACGTCCACACTCAGTACTACGTAAATTCAAGCTTTGCCGTATTTGTTTCCGTGAGCTTGCTTATAAAGGTCAAATTCCTGGTGTTAAAAAAGCTAGTTGGTAAAACCCAAGTTTGGGAAGGAGGTAAATTAATATGGTAATGACTGATCCTATTGCAGATTTACTAACTCGTATCCGCAATGCGAACATGGTTCGTCATGAAAAAATCGAAGTTCCTGCTTCTAACATTAAGAAGCAAATTGCAGAAATCCTTAAGCGTGAGGGTTTTGTGCGTGATGTAGAATACATCGAAGATAACAAACAAGGTATCATCCGTATCTTCTTAAAATACGGTGCAAACAATGAGCGTGTAATTACAGGCTTAAAACGTATCAGTAAACCTGGTCTACGTGTATATGCAAAAACAAACGAAGTACCTCGTGTACTTAACGGTTTAGGAATTGCAATCGTTTCTACTTCTCAAGGTGTTTTAACTGACAAAGAAGCTCGTCAAAAACAAACAGGTGGAGAAGTATTAGCATACGTTTGGTAATAAGTTTTTAAAGTGAATGGAGGTGTAAGTTATGTCACGTGTTGGTAAAAAGCCTTTAGAACTTCCTGCAAGTGTTACAGTTACAAACGAAAACAACACTGTAACTGTAAAAGGGCCAAAGGGTGAATTGACTCGTACATTCCACCCTGAGATTGAAATCAAAGTTGAAGATAACGTATTAGTTGTAACTCGTCCTAGCGACAACAAGGAGCACCGTGCTCTTCACGGAACTACTCGTAGCCTATTAGGTAACATGGTTGAAGGTGTTACAAATGGTTTCGAACGTGGTTTAGAATTAGTCGGTGTTGGTTACCGTGCGCAAAAATCTGGTAGCAAATTAGTATTGAGTGTTGGATACTCTCATCCAGTTGAGATCACTCCAGAGCAAGGTATCGAAGTTGAGGTTCCTTCTCAAACTAAAATTGTTATTAAAGGTATCGATAAAGAGCGTGTAGGTGCATTAGCTGCAAATATCCGTGACGTTCGCCCACCAGAGCCTTACAAAGGTAAAGGTATTCGTTATGAAGGTGAATATGTTCGTCGTAAAGAAGGTAAAACTGCTAAGAAGTAATGCCAGTTAGGTAAAAGAAAGGAGTGACCGAAATGATCACGAAGCAAGATAAGAACAAAGTTCGTAAGAAAAGACATGCTCGTGTTCGTGCTAAATTGTCTGGTACTGCAACTCGTCCACGTTTAAACGTGTACCGTTCTAACCAACATATTTATGCACAAGTCATTGACGATTTAAATTCAGTAACAATCGCTAGTGCGTCTACTTTAGATAAAGATCTTTCTTTAGAAAGTACTAGTAACGTTGAAGCTGCTACAAAAGTTGGCGAATTAGTTGCTAAACGCGCAGTAGAAAATGGCGTGAAAGAAGTAGTATTCGATCGTGGCGGTTATTTATATCATGGTCGCGTAAAAGCTTTAGCTGACGCTGCTCGTGAAGCTGGATTACAATTCTAATTGTAAAAGGAGGGAAAATCATGCGTCGTATTGATCCAAATAAATTAGAGCTTGAAGAACGTGTTGTTACCGTTAACCGCGTAGCTAAAGTTGTTAAAGGTGGACGTCGTTTCCGCTTTGCTGCTTTAGTAGTAGTTGGTGACAAAAACGGTCATGTTGGATTTGGTACTGGTAAAGCACAAGAGGTACCAGATGCAATCCGTAAAGCAATTGAAGATGCGAAGAAAAACTTAATCACTGTACCTATGGTTGGTACTACAATTCCACACGAAATCCTTGGACAATTTGGTGCAGGTCAAATTTTCTTGAAACCTGCTTCTGAAGGTACGGGAGTTATCGCTGGTGGTCCAGTTCGTGCGGTATTAGAATTAGCTGGCGTAAGTGATATTCTATCTAAATCTTTAGGTTCAAATACTCCAATTAACATGGTACGTGCAACTCTTAACGGTTTAGCTAACCTAAAACGTGCAGAAGAAGTTGCAAAACTACGTGGTAAGTCTGTAGAAGAACTGTTAGGATAAGGAGGGACACAGAATGGCAAACAAATTAGCAATTACCCTCACTCGTAGCGTAATTGGTCGTCCAGAAGATCAACGTGTAACTGTTCGTACACTTGGCTTACGTAAAGTAAACCAAACTGTCGTTCAAGACGATAATCCTGCAATTCGCGGTATGATTAACAAAGTAGCTCACCTTGTTACAGTAAAAGAGCAATAATTATAAATTGTCACTCTAAGGAGGTGCTCCGGAATGAAACTTCATGAATTACAACCAGCTGCAGGTTCACGTAAAGTGCGTAACCGTGTAGGTCGTGGTACTGGTTCAGGTAACGGAAAGACTTCAGGTAAAGGTCACAAAGGGCAAAACGCTCGTTCTGGCGGTGGCGTAAGACCTGGATTCGAAGGTGGTCAAACGCCTTTATTTCGTCGTCTTCCAAAACGTGGCTTCACTAACATCAATCGCAAAGAGTATGCGATCGTTAACCTTGAAGCTTTAAATCGTTTTGAAGATGGAACTGAAGTAACACCAGAACTATTAATTGAAACTGGTTTAGTAAGCAAAGAGAAGGCTGGTATTAAAGTGCTTGGTAACGGTACATTATCTACTAAGCTAACTGTTAAAGCTGCTAAGTTCTCCTCATCTGCTAAAGAAGCTATTGAAGCTGCTGGCGGAACTGCAGAGGTGATCTAATAATGTTTCAAACAATCTCCAATTTAATGCGCGTACGTGAAATTAGACAAAAAATCTTTTTCACATTGTTAATGTTAGTTATTTTCCGAATTGGTACTTTTATTCCTGTACCTAGTGTTAATACGGATGTACTGAAGTTGCAAGACGAGTTAAATGTATTTGGAGTTCTAAATACATTTGGCGGTGGGGCTCTTCAAAACTTCTCTATACTTGCAATGGGCATTATGCCTTATATTACAGCATCCATCATCGTTCAATTATTGCAGATGGATGTTGTACCTAAGTTTACAGAATGGTCAAAGCAAGGAGAGGTTGGGCGTCGTAAACTTGCCCAAGTAACTCGTTACGGAACAATTGTGCTTGGATTTATCCAGGCATTAGGTATGTCTATAGGATTTAACAATATGTCGGGTGGGCAATTAATTGCTAATCCCGGAGTCGCTACTTATCTTTTAATTGCTGTCGTACTAACGGCAGGAACAGCGTTCTTAATGTGGTTAGGCGAACAGATTACAGCGAAAGGCGTCGGTAATGGTATTTCCATCATTATCTTTGCTGGTATCGCTGCTGGGATCCCTACAACACTCAACCAGATCTACGCTCAGCAATTCGAAGATGTTGGGGATCAGTTATTTATTCGTATTGTGACAGTTGTTTTAATTGCACTTGCTGTATTAGCTATTGTAGTTGGTGTTATTTATTTCCAACAAGCTTTACGAAAAATACCTATTCAATATGCAAAGGGTTCAGCCGGTCGTAATCCTACGGGTGGTCAGTCCACACATTTACCGTTAAAAGTAAATGCTGCTGGGGTTATTCCTGTTATCTTTGCAGTTTCATTCATTATTACTCCACCAACGATTGCATCATTCTTCGGTCCGAATGATGTGACAGATTGGATTCAAAAGACGTTTGACTATACTCAGCCAATTGGTATGATAGTATATGTTGCGTTAATCATTGCTTTCTCATATTTCTACACATTTGTTCAGGTTAACCCAGAGCAAGTAGCAGAAAACTTGAAGAAGCAAGGTGGATACATTCCAGGTATTCGCCCTGGTAAAAGCACACAAGAATATTTAACAAAAGTGTTGTACCGCTTAACATTAATCGGTTCAATTTTCCTTGCGTTAATTGCTGTACTACCAGTGATTTTTATCCAGGTTGCAAATTTACCTCAGTCTGCACAGATTGGTGGTACTAGTTTGTTAATCGTTGTCGGTGTAGCTCTTGAGACAATGAAACAGCTTGAGAGTCAATTAGTGAAACGACATTATAAAGGGTTTATTAAATAAAGGGTTTAGTGGGAAGCAGCTTGCTTTCCCATTAAACAGATAGATACTGAGGGGGAAGCAAAAAATGAATTTAGTGTTAATGGGCCTTCCTGGTGCTGGGAAAGGTACTCAAGCAGAACAGATCGTTGAGCATTACGATATCCCTCATATCTCAACAGGAGATATGTTCCGAGCTGCAATTAAAGAAGGAACGCCTCTAGGCTTAAAAGCTAAATCATTTATGGATCAAGGTAATCTTGTACCAGATGAAGTAACAATCGGTATTGTTCGTGAACGTTTAAACAAACAAGATTGTGAAAATGGCTTTTTACTTGATGGATTCCCAAGAACAGTAGCACAGGCAGACGCTCTTGAAACAATCTTAGAAGAATTAAACAAAAAGATTGATTATGTTATTAATATTGATGTAGATGAAAGTATCCTTATGGAACGCCTTACAGGGCGTCGCATTTGTAAAGACTGTGGAGCTACTTACCACCTTGTATTCAACCCTCCTGCTAAAGAAGGCGTTTGTGACAAGTGTGAGGGAGAGCTGTACCAGCGTGCAGATGATAATGAGGAAACTGTTTCAACTAGACTCTCAGTTAACGTTGAACAATCAAAACCATTACTTCATTTCTATGAAGAAAAAGGTTATTTACGCAATATTAATGGTAATCAAGACATTAACGTTGTATTTGACGACATCCGTAATTTACTCGGGGGAGTCAAGCAATGATCATTTGCAAGACGCCGCGTGAAATTGCAATCATGCGTGAAGCAGGGAAAATTGTAGCTTTAACTCATCAAGAGTTAAAAAAACATATTCAACCTGGTATTACGACGGAAGAATTGGATGCAATTGCTGAAAAATTTATTCGTCAACATGATGCAATTCCGTCTTTTAAAGGGTATAATGGTTTTCGCGGTAGTATTTGTGCTTCTGTAAACGAAGAATTAGTTCATGGTATTCCAGGAAACAGAAAGCTGCAAGAAGGAGATATCATCAGCATTGATATTGGTGCTAAATACAATGGCTATCACGGTGATTCTGCTTGGACGTACGGAGTTGGAAAGATTTCAGAAGAAAATCAACGGCTTCTAGATGTCACAGAGCAATCTCTTTATAAAGGCTTAGAGCAAGCTAAGCCCGGCGATCGATTATCGAATATTTCACATGCTATTCAAACGTATGCAGAATCTCAAAACTTTTCAATTGTAAGAGAATATGTTGGTCATGGTGTTGGCCAAGATTTACATGAGGATCCGCAGATTCCACATTATGGTCCACCAAATAAAGGACCGCGTCTACGTCCAGGCATGGTGTTGGCAGTAGAGCCAATGGTGAACGCTGGAACTCGATATGTCAAAACATTATCTGATAACTGGACTGTTGTAACAGTCGACGGAAAGATGTGTGCGCATTTCGAACATACAATTGCAATCACTGAGACGGGATATGAAATTCTAACAACGCTGTAGTTGGTAGTTAAGGTTATCTCTATCCATTCCTCGCTAGATGCACTGGACAGTTAAACAGTAATTATCTAAATTCACGATGCTCGTTTTTCGTCTGAATTGCTGTTAAAATGGTAAAGATGTATATTACAAACGTGATCCATCTTGAATTTAATGATTACGATCTCCGGATGTTCAGAACAGGTTCTTTTTAAGTCAATTAATGATAGCTTGTTACTGTTGCAAAGAAAGGAGAGCACTTTAATGGCAAAAGACGATGTAATTGAAGTAGAAGGTACAGTCCTAGAGACTTTACCTAATGCAATGTTCAAGGTAGAATTAGAAAATGGTCATACAGTACTTGCTCATGTATCTGGTAAGATTCGTATGCACTTCATTCGCATTTTACCTGGTGACAAAGTAACTGTAGAATTATCACCATACGATTTAACTCGCGGTAGAATTACGTACCGTTTCAAATAAAACCTATGCACTCCGTACTATCAAGGAGGTATGAAACATGAAAGTCAGACCATCGGTAAAGCCGATCTGCGAAAAATGTAAAGTAATCCGCAGAAAAGGGAAAGTAATGGTAATTTGTGAAAACCCTAAGCATAAACAAAAACAAGGTTAATCATAAGGAGGTGCACTGTTCACATGGCACGTATTGCTGGTGTTGATATTCCTCGTGACAAACGCGTAGTCGTTTCTTTAACATACATTTTCGGTATTGGTCGTCCAACTGCTGAAAAAGTTCTAGCTGAAGCTGGAGTTTCTGAAGATACTCGCGTTCGTGACTTAACAGAAGAAGAATTAGGTAAAATTCGTGATATTTTAGATAGCTATAAAGTAGAAGGCGATCTTCGTCGTGAAGTTTCTTTAAACATCAAACGTTTAATTGAGATTGGTTCATACCGTGGTATCCGCCACCGTCGTAGTTTACCAGTTCGTGGTCAAAACAGTAAAAACAATGCTCGTACACGTAAAGGCCCACGCCGTACTGTAGCGAACAAGAAGAAATAATTAGTAAGGGAGGTCATTAACAGATGGCACGTAAAACTAATACACGTAAACGTCGCGTGAAAAAGAATATTGAATCTGGTGTTGCTCACATTCGTTCTACGTTCAACAACACTATCGTAACTATTACAGATGTTCACGGTAATGCGATCGCTTGGTCTAGTGCAGGTGCACTTGGCTTCAGAGGTTCTCGTAAATCTACTCCATTTGCTGCTCAAATGGCTGCTGAAACAGCTGCTAAAGTATCAATGGACAATGGTATGAAAACTTTAGAAGTAACAGTAAAAGGACCTGGTGCAGGTCGTGAAGCTGCTATCCGTGCTCTTCAAGCTGCAGGTTTAGAAGTAACAGCTATTAAAGATGTTACTCCTGTTCCTCATAACGGATGCCGTCCGCCAAAACGTCGTCGTGTATAATTAATATGTATAGATTCTGTACAATTGTCGATAATGATGATGGTATAGAATTTATTCATGCAACGAAATGTTTTTTCATTTGTTGTGCACATTCGGGAACTGTCTAATAGGGAATTTCGGTTAGGCCTTGAGAAGACTCAGTCTAGCCGAGGTTTCGACGTTTTGAAGGAGGGTTTATTATGATAGAGATTGAAAAGCCAAAAATCGAAACGGTAGAAATCAGCGATGATAGAAAGTACGGTAAATTCGTCGTCGAACCACTTGAGCGTGGATATGGTACTACTTTGGGTAACTCCTTACGTCGTATCCTATTATCCTCACTCCCTGGTGCAGCTGTAACATCTATTCAAATTGAAGGTGTATTACATGAATTCTCAACAGTCCCTGGGGTTGTTGAAGATGTAACAAACATCATTTTAAACGTTAAGAAATTGGCGTTAAAGATTTACTCTGATGAAGAGAAAACTCTTGAGATTGATGTTAAAGGTCCTGGTACTGTCACGGCTGCTGATATTCAAGCAGATAGTGATATTGAAGTTCTAAATCCAGATCTTCATATTGCTACACTTGAATCAGATGCTCATTTCCGTATGAGACTAACTGCTCGCACTGGTCGAGGTTATAATCCTGCCGATGCAAACAAGCGTGAAGACCAACCAATTGGAGTTCTTCCAATTGATTCTATTTATACTCCTGTTACGCGTGTTTCGTATTATGTAGAAAATACTCGTGTGGGGCAAATGACGAATTATGATAAGTTAACACTTGATGTATGGACTGATGGAAGCATCGAGCCAGAAAAAGCAGTAGCTTTAGGTGCAAAGATCTTAACTGAGCACTTAAACATCTTTGTTAACTTAACTGATGAAGCCCAAAAAGCAGAGATTATGGTAGAAAAAGAAGAAGATCAGAAAGAAAAAGTTCTTGAGATGACTATCGAGGAACTAGATTTATCTGTTCGATCTTATAACTGCTTAAAACGTGCAGGCATTAACACTGTACAAGAGCTTGCTAACAAAACAGAAGAAGATATGATGAAAGTTCGTAACTTAGGCCGCAAATCTTTAGAAGAAGTGAAAGCTAAACTTGAAGAGCTGGGCTTAGGCTTACGTAAAGACGATTGATATCTTATTAATCTGTTTAACTACTTAACAAAGGAGGGGACCTCACATGTCTTACCGTAAATTAGGTCGTACAAGCGCACAACGTAAGGCGCTTCTTCGTGATTTAACAACTGATTTAATCATCAACGAGCGTATCCAAACTACTGAAGCTCGCGCTAAAGAGTTACGTTCAACTGTTGAAAAAATGATTACTTTAGGTAAACGTGGAGATTTACATGCTCGTCGTCAAGCTGCAGCTTACATCCGTAATGAAGTAGCTAACGAAGAAGCTAACCAAAGCGCATTACAAAAACTATTCAGCGATATCGCTACTCGATATGAAGATCGCCAAGGCGGTTACACTCGTATCTTAAAAGTTGGACCACGCCGTGGTGACGGTGCTCCAGTCGTTATCATTGAATTAGTTTAATAATTTATACATGTGGAAAAGGGCGAGACAGTTTGAAACTAGTCGTTGCCCTTTTTTTATACCATTAACTCTTCAACCTTTTTATATGAAGAGTAAAGATTAGAGGGATCGTTACGTTGAAAGAGACATCACTTGAAGTAAAGAATTTATGTTTTCGCTATGAGTCAAATGATGATCTAACACTCGATCAAATTAGTTTCTCTGCTTATAAAGGTGAATGGTTGGCAATTGCGGGGCATAATGGCTCGGGTAAATCAACGCTGGCAAAAATTTTAAATGGTTTGATTCTTCCGGAATCTGGATGTGTTAAAGTGATGGATACGTTTCTTGATGCTGATACTATCTGGGAAATTCGTAAACAGATTGGAATGGTGTTTCAAAACCCTGATAACCAATTTGTAGGCTCTACTGTACAAGACGATATTGCATTTGGCTTAGAGAATAACGGTATTCCATACGAGGTAATGGCTCAGCGTATTCCTGAAGCTCTTCAGCTCGTCAATATGAGCGATTATGTTAATCAAGAGCCACATTCCTTATCTGGAGGCCAAAAGCAGCGTGTGGCTATTGCAGGTATTATAGCAGTCCAGCCAGATATTATTGTTTTAGATGAAGCTACTTCAATGTTAGATCCGATAGGTAGAACCGAAGTACTTGAAACTGTTCGAAAATTAAAAGAAGAAAAAAAACTCACGGTTATTTCCATTACTCATGATTTAGATGAGGTAGCTATGGCTGATCGTGTAATTGTTTTAAACAAAGGAAAAGTTTTTGCGAGTGGAGAACCTAGGGAAATTTTTGCTTTAGGCTCTGAGTTAACGAGAATTGGCTTGGACTTACCATTTTCAGTGAAGCTAAGTGAAAAGATTGCATCTTTAGGCATTCCGCTATCAAAAATTCATTTAACGGATGAGGACTTGGTGAACGAACTATGGACATTATATTCAAAGACGTAGAGCATCGTTATCAACTAAATACTCCTTTTGAACGCATGGCGCTCCATGATTTAAACCTCACTATTAAATCTGGGACGTTTCTAGCAGTAATCGGGCATACGGGTTCTGGTAAATCAACGGTTATTCAGCATCTAAATGCTCTCTTAAAGCCTACGTCTGGCTCCATTACAATCGGAGCTCGTACCATAGAATCTAACCGTAAGGAAAAGCAATTAAAGCCGATTCGTCAAAAGGTAGGAGTCGTTTTTCAGTTTCCAGAGCATCAGCTGTTTGAAGAAACAATTGAGAAGGATATATGCTTTGGGCCAATGAATTACGGAGCAAGCTTGGAAGATTCACAGAAAAAAGCAAGAGAGCTAATTGAATTAGTAGGCTTATCACAAGATATGTTGCAGCGTTCTCCATTTGATTTGAGTGGAGGGCAAATGAGAAGGGTAGCTATTGCTGGAATTTTAGCAATGGAACCTGAAGTTCTTGTTTTAGATGAACCAACAGCAGGTTTAGATCCAAGAGGTCGAAAAGAGATTATGGATATGCTTTATACGCTTCATAAAGAAAAGGGCCTTACAACAATTCTGGTTACTCATAGCATGGAAGATGCTGCAATGTATGCAGATGAAGTCTTGGTTATGAATAAAGGAACTATTGCTATTAAAGGTACGCCTAAAGAAGTATTCAGTCAATATGAGAAATTAAATGAATACGGACTACAAGTTCCCGAGACGCTTCGTTTCTCCTTAAAGCTACAAGAAAAATTCAAGCGTAGAGATAATCAGGTTCCCCTCACTTTTCAAGAGGTTATTCAGCAGGTACAAGGATTAATGTTAAAGGGTGAGAAGCCATGATGAATTCCATGATTATAGGGAAGTATGTCCCAGGGGAGTCAGTTGTTCATAGAATGGACCCTCGAGCTAAGCTTTTACTCGTATTTGCTTATATCCTAATCGTTTTCCTGGCTAATAATGCAGGTGGTTATGTGTTACTAGGAGCCTATACAGCCCTGTTGGTCTTTATGAGCAAGGTTCCATTTTCATTTATCCTACGAGGCTTAAAGCCGGTTATATGGATTATTATTATTACGTTTATCTTGCATATCATTATGACTAAAGAAGGACCTGTCTTGCTTGAATTAGGCTTCTTATCTGTCCATCAAGGTGGAGTTATTCAAGGTTTATTAATATCTCTGCGCTTTTTATTTTTAATCTTAATTACCACTTTGCTGACGTTAACAACAACGCCAATTCAAGTAACAGATGGTATTGAGAGTTTACTAGGCCCTTTAAAGAAGCTAAAATTCCCTGTTCATGAACTAGCATTAATGATGTCTATATCATTACGCTTTATTCCTACTTTAATGGATGAAACAGATAAAATTATTAAGGCTCAAACAGCTCGTGGTGTCGACTTTAGTAGCGGACCTATTATGGATCGACTAAAAGCAGTAGTTCCGTTGCTTGTCCCACTTTTTATTGGCTCGTTTAAGCGAGCTGAAGAGCTAGCCATTGCAATGGAGGCTAGAGGATATAGAGGGGGAGAAGGGCGTACAAAGTATCGACAGCTAACCTGGGGAGCAGCTGATACCATTATGCTGATTACGCTCGTTTGTTTAGCTGTGGGTCTATTATTTATTCGAAATTAAACTGGTTTGGTGAAAAAAATGAAACGCTTAAAATGTATCGTGGCGTATGATGGTTCTCTTTTTGCTGGGTATCAGGTACAGCCGGAGAAACGAACAGTTCAAAGTGAAATAGAGAAGGTTTTAACACAGATGCATAAAAGGAAAATAACCATTTATGCATCTGGTCGAACGGATGCACAGGTTCATGCTGAAGGTCAAGTTATTCACTTTGATACAGACCTAAATATTCCACTCAATAAGTGGAAAAAAGCATTGAATTCAATGCTCCCAGATGATATTGTAATTAAGTATGTAAGTGAAGTCGATTCTGAGTTTCACGCTCGTTTCAATGTGAAGGCGAAAGAGTATCGTTATTATATTGATAGGCAGGAAAATCGCAATCCTTTCACTCGTTATTATGCATACCACTATCCTTATAAGCTTGATTACATGAAGATGAAAGAAGCAAGTCATTATCTCATCGGCACTCATGATTTTACGAGTTTTTGTTCTGCAAAAACAGAAGTGGAAGATAAGGTGCGGACAATCTATAATATAGATTTGGTCGAAGAGGGTAACCAACTTGTACTTACGTTTAAGGGAAATGGCTTCTTATACAATATGGTACGTATTCTTGTTGGTACATTGTTAGATGTAGGACAAGGTAAAATAGATCCTGTTGATATAAAAGCAGTATTAGAGAGCAAATCACGGCCTTTAGCGGGGAAAACAGCTCCGGCGGAAGGGCTCTATTTGTGGCAAGTTTTCTATGACAACTAAACCTGGTGTAACATTTTCTTGACATTAGTAGTGTAAACATATAATATATCATATGGTATGTATTTTAACCCCACGGTTAGCCCCGGAAATTAATCGTGTTGAAATATAAGGTTGAAATAATTTTATTATTGATGAAAATTAGGAGGGAAACTCATGCGTACAACTTTCATGGCGAAAGCAAACGAAGTAGAGCGTAAATGGTATGTTGTTGATGCTGAAGGTAAAACTTTAGGTCGTCTTGCTAGTGAAGTAGCATCTATCTTACGCGGTAAACATAAACCAACTTTTACACCACACGTTGATACTGGTGATAACGTTATCCTTATCAATGCTGAGAAAATCGAATTAACAGGTAAGAAATTAACTGACAAGATTTACTACCGTCACAGCATGCACCCAGGTGGTTTAAAGCAACGTACAGCATTAGAAATGCGTACTAACTACTCTGAAAAAATGCTTGAATTAGCAATCAAAGGCATGCTTCCAAAAGGTAGCTTAGGTCGTCAAATGTTCAAAAAACTTCATGTATATGCTGGTAACACACATCCACATGAAGCTCAAAAACCAGAAGTTTACGAACTTCGCGGATAATTAATAAGGAGGTTATTATCTTGGCACAGGTACAATATTATGGAACTGGTCGTCGTAAAAGCTCTGTTGCTCGTGTACGTTTAGTACCAGGTAACGGTCGCGTTGTAATTAACGGTCGTGAAATCGAAGAGTACATCCCATTCGCTGCACTACGTGAAGTAGTAAAGCAACCACTTGCTTTAACTGAAACTGTAGGTAACTATGACGTATTTGTAAACGTTGATGGTGGAGGTTACGCAGGTCAAGCTGGTGCTATCCGTCACGGTATTTCTCGTGCTTTATTAGAAGCTGATCCAGAATACCGCGTAACATTAAAACGCGCTGGCCTATTAACTCGTGACGCTCGTATGAAAGAACGTAAAAAATACGGTCTTAAAGGCGCTCGTCGTGCACCTCAGTTCTCAAAACGTTAATTTCTATTATCGTTTCAACCCTTGGTCTCAAAGACCGAGGGTTTTTTTATATTGTCTTAGCTTTTAATGAATGAGATTACAGGTTGTGTAGACAATA
The DNA here is from genome assembly GCF_001614195.1 of Bacillus sp. VT 712. Taxonomy (NCBI): domain Bacteria; kingdom Bacillati; phylum Bacillota; class Bacilli; order Caryophanales; family Bacillaceae; genus Bacillus; species Bacillus sp. VT 712. Next base: position 53,064 of record NZ_LWBK01000016.1, read on the forward strand.
TGAGAAAAAGGAGTCTTGCATATTTATGTATGAAGCGAACACGTTTAAAGAGAAGCGATACGAAAAAGAAATGAAGTATGAGCGCAAAATCTTACGAGATTTGTCCATTGAGGAACTACACAGAAAAGCTGATAAAACATTCCGACCTATTTTTCAGTGGCATGTGATGAGCGAATACCACGTTGAAGAGTACTGTATGGATATTGCTATCGAATCGTTTTTGCTAGGAGCAAGAACAAGTAAGTTTTTCACTTGGGGAGAAACAGCAGAACAATCAAAGCTGCGCAGTGTAAATGAAGAGAAACTGTTAGCAGACACGCTATTTGAAGTACTATGTTCCGCTTCAAATGAAGTTTCTAAGGACAGCCTTTATTATCTGTGCCAGTCTTATGTAGAAGAGTGGTGGAATGAAGGATACGAAACGGGTATTCGTAGACATCGTCTTCGCCTTAGTTGAAAAATAATCATAAATTGCCCCCTTGTCCCATATAGAAGTAAATAGGTATGTGGGAATGGGAGGGGATTTTTTGTCTAAAGTAAAAATTATAAGCGGGCTATTAGCGTTTGTTGTTATTGCATTTATCATTCAATATCAATTTGGTACCAAGATATCGTCAGGCTCTTTCTCTTTGCCTCTAAGCGGGAAAATCATTGTAATTGACCCTGGTCATGGAGGTCCTGACGGTGGAGCTGTTGGTGGAAAAGAAACGTTGGAAAAAGATATTACGTTAAAAATGTCACTTGAACTCAGAGATTACCTTCAAGAACAAGGTGCTTTAGTGATATTGACGCGAGAAACAGACAAGGATTTAGCTAAAAAAGAAACAAAAGGATATAGCAGGCGTAAGGTTGAAGATTTAAAAAAGCGACTTGATATCATTAATGAATCAAATGCAGATTTGTATTTAACCATACATCTTAATGCTATTCCATCTCCAGCTTGGAGAGGTGCTCAAACGTTTTACCATGGTTCTTTAAAAGAGAATGAACAAGTAGCGAAGTTAATTCAAAATGAACTAAAAGCAAACCTAGAGAACACAACAAGAGAAGCTAAAGTCATGCAAACTCTCTACTTATTAAAGCATGCAGATCCACCGGGTGCCTTAGTTGAAGTCGGGTTTTTATCCAATCCTTCTGAACGTGAGCTGTTAGAAACTGAAAAGTATCAGCAAAAGGTATCAGAATCTATCTATGAAGGAGTAAGTCGCTATTTTGCAGGTGAAAAAGCAAAATAGGGTAACATGTAACCTTGTATGTATTAGAGTATGGTATACTAAAAGTGGAAAATGACTTTTAACATGGTGGTGGGAATATGCTTACGGAACAACAGGTAAAAGATGCAGTAGGGGAAATTGTAGATCCATTTTTAAACAGATCATTAAACGAAACAGATGCAATTAAAGAAATTTCAATCAAAGAAGAGAAAAAGCATATTAGTGTAAAAGTTGCTGTAGCTAAAACAGGTACGAGCGAACAACTTTCATTACAATCAACTATCGTTGAAAAACTAAAAGAAATTGGTGCTGCAACAGTAGGAATTCGCTTTATTGAATTTACTCCTGAAGAATTAGCACCATTTCGCGCTGAGCAAAAGAACGATGGTAACTTACTTACGAGTCTTAACCCTCCGCAATTTATCGCAGTTGCGAGTGGTAAGGGTGGCGTGGGGAAATCAACGGTTTCTGTAAATTTAGCGATATCTCTAGCACGTTTAGGAAAAAAAGTAGGTTTAATTGACGCTGATATTTACGGATTTAGCGTTCCGGATATGATGGGGATTACACAGCGTCCTACGGTACAAGGAGAACGTATTATTCCTGTAGAAAGATTAGGGGTTAAAGTAATCTCAATGGGATTCTTTGTTGAGGATAATTCACCAGTTATCTGGCGTGGCCCCATGCTTGGTAAAATGTTGACAAGCTTCTTTACAGAAGTTGAATGGGGAGAATTAGATTATTTATTATTAGATTTACCTCCAGGGACAGGTGACATTGCATTAGATATTCATTCAATGCTTCCATCTTGTAAAGAGGTTATTATTACGACTCCACATCCAACTGCAGCATTCGTTGCAGCAAGAGCCGGCGCAATGGCATTGAAGACGGATCATGAAGTAATTGGAGTGGTTGAAAACATGTCCTTTTTTGAGAGTAAGTTGACTGGTGAGAAGGAATATGTATTTGGAAAAGGTGGCGGTCAAAAATTAGCTGAAGAACTTCAAACCAAGCTATTAGGCCAGCTTCCTTTAAGTCAACCAGATTGGAATGAAGAAGACTTTGCTCCATCTGTGTATGACAAGTCTCATCGTTTAGGGAAAGTGTATAAAGAAATCGCTCAAAAAGTCGCGGATATTTGCGAACAAAACGTCTATAATTAAAAAGAGGCTGGGACATCAGTAATTCAGCCAATGTTAAACCTGAACGGTTGAGAGCTCCTCACTTTCAATCGTTCAGGTTTTTTGTTGATTGTGCAAACAATGTTGGAAACAGGGTGGAATGGATCGTAGGACACTCGACTCCTGCGGGAAAGAGAGGGAAAACTGAGATCCCGCAGCGCAGCGAGGAAGCTCAGGTTCCTCCCTGCGGAAAGCGAGTGGCCGTAGCGCAATGGAACGAACGTGTTCTGACAAACCAAAGAGATGAGAACAGCGAGTGTTCGTCTTTTAGAAGCAATCATTTTGTTATGTCTCAAACTCTTTTTTTAATCTTGTTCTTGTTCTTGTTCTTGTTCTTCAGCGTCAACGGATGCTTCTTCAGAAGAGCCTTCGTCACTATTTTCACCTTTTTGACCTTGTTGTTCAGAATTTTCTGCAGCAGCTTTTAATAAGATATCCTGAATTTTTGATTGGTAAAGAGGACTTTCGAATGTTTCATTCATTACTTTCTGTAAATGAGTGCGGTATTCTTTACTCTTAAGTACGGTTAACAGTTCTTTTTCCATTGCTGGGTCTTTTAAAATGTCCTGTAGCATGGCTTGGTAATCAGGATCCTTCATAAGCTGCTTTAATACTCGTTCATGCTCTGCTTCCATACTTTTAGCAAAGCTCTCAGCGAATTTTGGATCTTTCATGGCTTTTTTCCAAAATTCAATGCCAGTATCTGAAGTCAACGTTTCAGAAATTGTTTCTTTAACCATTGCTTGATCCATCACGAGGTTCTCTCGAAGTGTAGGATCATCCATAATAGCTTCAATGGCTTTCTTTCCTTCATCAGTCTTTAAAATATCAACAACCATTTTCTTTGTTTGATCGTAATCCATCCCGTTACTTTCCTCGTCTTGAGGGGCACAGGCAGTTAATGAAAACATGCATATCCCTACATAAGAGAGGAGCAAGAGTAGCTTTTTCATGGATGATGGGCTCCTTTCAACATACGCTTACGCTTAATATGAGATAATGAGCATTTTTTATTCATTACTCACCTCTAGATTTTTTAAAAAACGATTGGTACAATTTATGAAAGGGATTACTTAACGGTTTTATGGGGGGATGAGCGTGAATAGTCGCAATTGGGTTCGACTTTTTTTATCAACCTTAATAGTAGGTGGGCTTAGCACATCTATCGTTGGTTTTGCGGTGAGATGGAATGAGTACAAAGAGTTATTTGCTGGTGGAGAAGTAGCAGAGATCTTATCAATTTTAACGTGGCTAATCGGTGTAGGCTTTATCTTTAGCCTTATTAGTCAAATGGGTTTTTTTGCATATTTAACGATTCATCGATTTGGGATTGGGATTTTTCGTTCATTATCCTTATGGTCAAGCGTACAATTGGTGTTAATTATTTTTGTACTATTTGATTTAGTTTATTTTCGCTATCGCTTTTTTGCTGAAGAGGGAGAATCTATGTTGAGCTACCTTTTAATTAGTATTTTTGTTTTGGTGTACGGCTTAGTGGTAGCATACCTAAAGGCTAAAAGCACGAAAAAAGAGGCTTTTGTGCCGGCTCTATTCTTTATTGTTGTAATTACGACAGTGGAATGGTTTCCTGCACTTCGTACCAATGAAGAAAGCTGGCTGTATTTAATGCTATTTCCTTTGTTAATTTGTAATACATATCAACTTTTGATCTTACCTAAATTAACAGCAAACACAAAAGTAGTGAAAACAACCAGCGGCTAATAGCCCCCGGTTGTTTTTTATTTAACATCTTGAATATCACTTTTTGTATTAGAAATAAGAGTAGAGACTGTCACGTTTGATATTTTTTTAGACTGTAAAGAGTGCTGGATATAAGGGAGTGCTTCTGCAGTTTGCTGAGCTGAATCGGACGCATGCAGTAATACAATGTCTCCACCATGTAATGGTTTAGTTGTATTTGATACAATTTCTTTAACACCTGGATTTGTCCAATCTTTTGAGTCAATGCTCCAGTGAATAATTGTATACCCCATCTTATTTGCAAGTTTTAGAATATCTTTATTAAAATGTCCGTTAGGTGGACGCAAAAGTTTTACTTCCTTAATACCTAAAGAGTTAAAAACTTTCTGTGATTTCGCTAAATCTTGCCTAATTTCGTTTGGCTCCATAGAAGTATAGGAGTTATAATCATATCCCATGGTTCCAATTTCATGGCCTTCCTTTTTAATTCTTTCAACAACATCTGGATGACGTTCTGCCCAGGAAGCAGATAAAAAGAACGTGGCTTGATTGATCTTTTGTTTTTTTAGTTCATCCAAAATAGGAACAGCACGTTCGTCTCCCCAGCTGATATTAAAAGTTAAGGCTACCTCTAAATCTTTTTCTTCAGCCTTATAAACAGCCCGTGGTCCATCGTCCGTTGAGAAAACGGGATAGTCAAACATATGTTGAGCATAAAGGAAGAAGCTTGTAAACAAAGCTGATAAAATAATAATTATGGTTTGTTTTAAGCGTTTAGCTTTTATTGTATAAAATCCATTCACGTTTTCACCTCATTTAATTAAGTAGTACTTGTCTAATTTCTATGCAAAGTGTGAAAGATAAATAACAAATAATCATCGGTTCTTATAAAAGATGATATAAAGTTGCCAGCGATGGTTAGAATAAACAAGAAAAGGTGTTATACGTGAGAAGGTTATCTTTGAATGAACAAGAAATAGTAGAGCTGCAAACTATTTTATTAAAAGAATTAAAAGATTTATCTATACAGACTCATACATATGAATCTAACCCGTTTATTGCTCGTGTTATTAAAGAAAGACAGGTATTACTAAGACGATTATTAATGCGTACAAGTTAACTAATCATTATCTATAAACAAAGTTGATAAAAAAGTTTCGAAAAAGTATTGACCTTTTTATTTATATCTGTTAAATCATTAAATGTCGCAAGTGAGCGATAACAAAAAGTAAAAAAAGTGTTGACAAGTTACTTTCAACTTGTTAATATAAAAAAGTCGCCTAAGAGCGGCGGTTGAACTTTGAAAACTGAACAAAGCGACAAACGTCAACGTTAATTTTTTTAAACTTTTATGAGCAAGTCAAACATTTCTTCGGAGAGTTTGATCCTGGCTCAGGATGAACGCTGGCGGCGTGCCTAATACATGCAAGTCGAGCGAACTGATTAGAAGCTTGCTTCTATGACGTTAGCGGCGGACGGGTGAGTAACACGTGGGCAACCTGCCTGTAAGACTGGGATAACTCCGGGAAACCGGAGCTAATACCGGATAACATTTTCTCTTGCATAGGAGAAAATTGAAAGATGGTTTCGGCTATCACTTACAGATGGGCCCGCGGTGCATTAGCTAGTTGGTGAGGTAACGGCTCACCAAGGCAACGATGCATAGCCGACCTGAGAGGGTGATCGGCCACACTGGGACTGAGACACGGCCCAGACTCCTACGGGAGGCAGCAGTAGGGAATCTTCCGCAATGGACGAAAGTCTGACGGAGCAACGCCGCGTGAGTGATGAAGGCTTTCGGGTCGTAAAACTCTGTTGTTAGGGAAGAACAAGTACAAGAGTAACTGCTTGTACCTTGACGGTACCTAACCAGAAAGCCACGGCTAACTACGTGCCAGCAGCCGCGGTAATACGTAGGTGGCAAGCGTTATCCGGAATTATTGGGCGTAAAGCGCGCGCAGGCGGTTTCTTAAGTCTGATGTGAAAGCCCACGGCTCAACCGTGGAGGGTCATTGGAAACTGGGGAACTTGAGTGCAGAAGAGAAAAGCGGAATTCCACGTGTAGCGGTGAAATGCGTAGAGATGTGGAGGAACACCAGTGGCGAAGGCGGCTTTTTGGTCTGTAACTGACGCTGAGGCGCGAAAGCGTGGGGAGCAAACAGGATTAGATACCCTGGTAGTCCACGCCGTAAACGATGAGTGCTAAGTGTTAGAGGGTTTCCGCCCTTTAGTGCTGCAGCTAACGCATTAAGCACTCCGCCTGGGGAGTACGGTCGCAAGACTGAAACTCAAAGGAATTGACGGGGGCCCGCACAAGCGGTGGAGCATGTGGTTTAATTCGAAGCAACGCGAAGAACCTTACCAGGTCTTGACATCCTCTGACAACTCTAGAGATAGAGC
>NZ_LWBK01000017.1:0-84826 GCF_001614195.1 Bacillus sp. VT 712
AGTGATGTTCAATTGCGTCAAGAAACGGACAAAGTGTTCGTGTGTCCGTTGGATTTGAAAAGACATCGTAAGCAAGTGTATATTGACCTTCTGGGTGAACACGAAATCGATTGATTGTCCGATAGCTCGGTTCGTAACCTTGAGCTAGCCACATCATACGTATACGATCTTTGAGAAGCGCTTCAATTTTTCTTCCTGAAAAAACTGACTGTGTGTAGGCACATAAAATGATTTTCATCATCATGCGTGGATGGTAAGCAGGACACCCCGTTTTCTGTAAGAAGCCGGCAAAGGCTTCATCTGGAATATGTTCAACGAGATGGTGAACGGCGAAGGCAATATCATTTTCTTGTAATTTTATTTCTAAATCTAAAGGCAAAACCACTTGATTCATGTTATAATCTTTAAACATAAGGACCCTTCTTTCCGATAAGATTTTGTATGGTAACTTTATTTTATCAGAAGTGGTCCTTATTTTAATGTAAAAATAAACAAAGCCGGTGAAATTTTACTCGTCGTAAAATTTCACCGGCTTTTTCGGTTCAGAGGAGGGTTTTGTCCCAGCCTCTTCTTATTATCAGATTTAATATCTTGCCTGTTTGTTATAAAAAGAGAGGCATCTACCTAAATGTATGTTGTCTCCAAGCAAATGTTACTTTTGGTAATTTAGCCCAAAAAAAGAAATTATAACGAAAACGCCTACACCTAGGACAAAAATCGTACGTAATATAGGCTAAAGGTCTTCACGAAGATGAAATTATAATGGGGAGTTATTTATTTGAAGGAAAACATAGAGATGTGCATTTGTTTTGAATATTATTCCTGGAAAAGTCAACTTTTGTGGTACCAAACGATTGGTTTCGTCTTAATCGGAGATACTGCCCAAAATGCTTTATTAATTTTTTGAAAGAATATTAAAAATAAATTTAACTAAGTGAGGGATATGAATGGAAAAAGAACAAAAACAATATCTTGAAAAGTTATTAGATTGGTGCAATGATACTTATTCCGATTGGGAAAGAATGAAACCGAGGTTTTCAAAACAATTTGATCTAAAAAGTTTGGAGGAATGGGAAGAATCATATAACGAATTAAAAGGAAAATTACAGGCAGATTTAAAAGAAGACTTTGATCACTATCAGAAAGCTCAAAACCTGTATGATCAGTATAAACTGTTATATAGAGAATCACAACCTTGTAAAGAAGAAGTTGAATCTGATGTGAGGAAGATAGGTGAGTTGTCCTCTAACTTTGATAGGGGAATAGAAATACTAGGTCAGGAAAATGACACAGTAGAAGAACTTGATAATTGAACTTATCCAAATGGCTTTTAATTTAGAAATACCCAAACAGGAATTTTACAAAAATTTCGTAGCACTACCAAGAACAGATATTCGGACCAGGAAGGAAATCGAAGTAGAATATGAGCACCCCCATATCTCCACCGTTACCTAACACATGTTATAAGAATCAACGTTAAATGTTCTGAGTACTATAAGAGCATTGGATTAGATAGCGAAGAGAAAAAAGATGACAAAGCTTTTAAAGTTATTGAAGATGAAAAAAAAGAATAACAAAAAAACCTGAAGATCTAGGGATTTGATTTTCAGGTTTTTTAGTCATCAATTAATCATAAAACTAAGAGCTAATAAAAGTATCATTTTCATCTACTAATACTGGCTTGTAAACGCTCCATTTGCTTTGTGTCAGGGGCGAAACGGTTGTATTTCAATTTGAAAGAACACTTTTTAAAGCAAAACTTACATTGTTTTCCAGATTAATACCATGCGATTTGGCCAGGGATTATATACTTTTATGATATGGATATCACTTTCAAAAAAATCCCTCTATTATGTTCTTCGATGTTCCGCTTATGCCCCAAGAACTAGGCATTTGTCTCAAATGTAGATTTAAAGTGTGTTATTCTATGGATTGGTTTCTTAGAGGGGTGAAAGAGACTCCATCCAAACACCTTTTTTTCGCTTAAAGCTACAGTTATTTCAAATAGTTATATTCGATGGTCTAGCGATCAATGAAGTAATTATTCCTACGATACATATAGTTAAGCAAGAAAAAAGAAATACTTTTAGTCCTAACGTATTAAACGCTGCTATTACGATAAGGCCATCAATCATCAAAATAAAAATCCCTATATTTACAGAAAAAGATTCTGAAATAAATTGAGCTAACAGGTCTGTTCCTCCAGTACTTGCCTTATATCGAAGCATGATTCCCACCCCTATACCAATGAATACTCCTCCTAATAACGAACTCGTAAAAGTAGGAAGCGAAAATTGATTTCTTAAAGGCGCTAACCAATCAATGAGTATAGAAGAAACAATCAAACCTAGAAAGCTATTATAAAAGAATGTTCGTTCATAGATCCATGCATATATACTTAGAGGAATGCTTAAAAGGAACATTGCTAAACCTGTTGGAAAACTAAAGTAATAATGTAGTATAAGAGCAATTCCTGTAACCCCTCCATCTAATAAATGATGGGGAACTAAAAAACCGTTTATTCCAATGCTTATTAGTAAACTGCCTATAAGAATAGCTGCTACTTTTTGAAAAATATAAATCACCTTTTATCATTTGTTTACCTTATTATATGTACAAGCATTATATTTCAGAAGTAGGCTAAGATTGGGAATGAGTTGATCGTTCTGTAATTCTTGAAGAATGGCCCCAAAATCGTCAGGGGTAAGCTGTGCAATTGCCGATTTCCCTAAAATTTTCACGGCTCCATTAATCACAATATATATAAAAATTGATTTAACTAAAAAAAGAACACTTTGAACACCTCGTAAAGAAAGTTCTCCCTTAGTCCAAAATTGGGACTAAGGGTTTTATTTATCCTCATTTAAATGTAGATGCAATGAATCAAAAATTTAAGATCTAAAATTTTTATTAGGCAAATTGTAAGCATCATGCCTCTATTTTTACGTCTATTTCCAAACATCCATCTATTATTACGACCAAAATCGAAAAAGGTACATCACAATGAAATAAAACGATTATCCTTTTAAAATTGGAAATACTTTATCAATGGCTTCTTGTAATTTTTCACTATTTTTAGTAAACATTTCCTTTGCTTCCTTTACTTCTGTTCCAAGAGCAAACATCTCTAAATCCGCTTGACATTTTTTCATGCTCGAAAGAATTAAAGCTCTTTCTTGAGGAGATGCCACTTGTAATTTATCGTCAAATAGATCAACCGTTAACTCTCCATAAGAATTTACCTGTCCAAGAAAAACATTTTCAATCGTTACCCCCAGTTTTTCCAATTCGATATGTAACCAAGCTCGACTTCGTCCAATTGTCGAAAGTGGTTCATCCAATACTTCGCCATCCATAATGACGGTTTGAGGCTCCTTGATTGATGCAAGCGATAAGTTTACATCCTTTGCTGTTAAAGGTTGATTTTCTTTTTTCAACATGACAGAAAAATCACCGGTTGCTTCTAATATCGCGAATTCTACATCAGAAACCTGGTAAACATCCTTTTTTCGGAGTAATTCTAGTAATTCATCTGTTGTGTATCTTTCCTTTTTTAAGTTATCTTCCATAATTTTTCCATCTTTAATAAAGACAGTTGGTTTCCCTTCTATAAAATCACGGAATTTTTTACTTTTTAAAGCAATAAGACCAACTATATATGGTATAGCTGCCATAACTAGAATGGCTAATCCTCCTATAATGATACTATGTCTTACTTCAAGGATAACGATTGCTGCAATTCCTCCCATTGTAATACCTGTTACATATTCGAAGAAGGAAAGTTGGGATAGTTGCTTTTTGCCTAGAAATTTTGTGATAAAAAACAGAACAATCATAAACACAATAACTCGTGAGACAACATTTAGCCAAAGAGGCATTAATAGACCCTCCTATCTTAAAATCCTTTATACTGCAATTCCTCTCGTTCTATTTCTCCAACGCGTTTTTTTAAATCCGTCACAACTTCATGCACAATCATAATCATTTCATGTAACGAACGCTTCGATTCGGTATCCTCGGTGCGGAGTGCTAAACTAGATAAATCGGCTTCTACGCCTTTAAGACAGGCAAGAGACAGCTTTACATTTGATGCAATAGTCATTCAGTATTCTCCTTATCCTTTTGGTTTAAAAATCAACGACCCTAACATACCGAATATAATGGCAGCTGAAATACCGGCACTTGTTACTTCGAACACCCCTGTAAGAATGCCAACTAAGCCGTGTTGTTCAGCTTCTTGCATGGCACCATGTACAAGTGCATTCCCAAAGCTTGTAATGGGTACGGTAGCTCCAGCCCCAGCAAAATCAATTAAGGGTTCATATAAACCTACCCCATCTAAAATGGCACCGACCACTACAAGGGTACTTAAGGTATGTCCCGGTGTCAGTTTAAATACGTCAAACATAATTTGCCCGATTACACAAATCAAACCATCAACAACAAAAGCCCAAAAATAAATCATTTTATAGTCCACCCCCATATTCAATCGAGACCGCATGGGCGATACAAGGTATGGTTTCGTTTTGCTGGAAGGATAGGGGTGATAATAAAGCGCCTGTAGCCACTACTAACATTCTTTTAAATTCACCTTTTTTCATGCGATTTAATAAATGACCATACACTACTGTTGCTGAACACCCCGCGCCACTTCCTCCTGCGAGGACTGGTTGCCCCTCTCGATAGATCATGAGACCGCAATCTTGGTATTGTTCTTTACTAATAGGGGTTCCATGCTTTTTAAATAAATCCAATGACGCTTCTTGTCCAATTTGACCAAGGTCTCCGGTTACGATTAAATCATAATAAGTTGAATCAATGTTTCGTTCCGTTAAGTGTGCTCCAATGGTATCAACCGCAGCTGGTGCCATTGCTCCTCCCATATTAAAAGGATCGGTCAGTCCCATATCAATAACACGTCCTATTGTGGCAGAAGTCACACGCGGCCCCTCTCCGGAGTCACTTAATAATGCTGCGCCAGCACCTGTAACGGTCCATTGTGCAGTAGGGGACTTTTGCCCGCCATATTCAGTTGGATAACGAAATTGTTTTTCAACAGCAGTATCATGACTAGAAGCTCTTGTTAACAAATATTTAGCTCCTTTTGTATTAATAATATAGGCGCCTAGAGCCAATCCTTCCATAGAGGTAGAACAAGCACCAAACAAACCAAAATAAGGAGCTCCAATCGTTCGGCTTGCGAAACTAGTCGGGGTAATCTGGTTGATTAGGTCTCCTGCGAGGATGAACTGAACCTGTTCCTTTTGGATTCCCCCTTTTTCCATGGCTTTTTGACAGGCTTCTTCAAAAAGAACTTTATGCGCCTTTTCATAGGAATCCTGTTTTAGCCATAAATCGGCATGAAGAAGATCAAAATCTTCTGCAATCGCCCCATCTGCTTCAACATGAATTCACCTCTGTTTTTTATCCAATATTGAAGGGTCTAAAAAAGGTTGGTAAAAACTTAACCAACCTTTTTTTTGCCTTATTAATTATTGTTGTTTGTATTGAGGTTCTTCTTGTTCAATTTCTTGAACACGTGGCTCAATGCTGTCTACAACGGATTGAGTTTGGTTAGCGGCATCTTGGTAAAGTTGCTTTGCTTGTTGATTCTCTGTACTGAGAGCAAAAGTTTCAAAGCTAGCCTGCGCACTTTTCAATCCCGCTAGAGCTGTCTTAACGTCATTAATAACTGTCATGAATATCACCTCCTATATTTTTCTTTGGAACCTTTCTTAGAATGTCTGAAGATAGAGATTTTTATTCATTCAAATCGAATAATATATTTATAATATTTTAGGAAAAAATACTCTTGACAAGAAAAAATCAAGGGAGGAAGGATAGTGTAAATTGGACAGTTGAACTTTTAAAAAAACTGATTAAAGTACAATTGTTTTACAATTCGAGGGGAATTTTCCTTTTGATTTTGAGAAGCATGGACTGGTATGCTTTTTTATTTAGAAATGGAGTATTGATGCAGTTTGTATTTTTTTTATAAATAATAAAAAAGAGGTAGACGGAGTATGTATAAGGACTATCTTGAAACTATTTCAGGACCAAAACCACGAGCTATATAAGTTTGATTTTAATTTCCGACGTGCTTATTTTTAAAAAAATGCGTCCATACTGTTCCTAAGATAATCATAAGGGAGTAGATGGATGATGAAAGTTCTACGTATTACAAATGACCATGGATGGACACCTGCTGACTTACGTCAATACGAAAAAACCATTCAAAACGTGAAAATGAGACAACGCGTCATGACGATTCGGCTCATCATGGAACGCTATACAGGAAAAGAAGTATCTCAGCTTTTGAATCTTCACCGTGAAACCGTGTCTATCTATGTCAAAACCTTTAATCAATATGGGATGGATGGTTTAGTCACCCGTCAGTATTCTACCGGTAAACCTGCTTATTTAACCCAAGAAGAAAAAGAAGAACTTCGACGCATGATCTTAGAAAGTACACCGGAAAAAGAAGGATTTGGGATTGACGCTAACTGGGATACACGTGTGATTCAACATGTCATCTACGAAAAATTTTCAGTCACCATGAGTCGAAGTGGCATTTATCGAATGTTGACGGGCATGGGATTGAGTTACACTAGACCTACTTATACCTTAGCAAAGGCGGATCAAAACGAACAAAAGCAATTCCTGCAAAACATGGAGATGGTAAAAAAAACCTCTCGGGCGATATGATTTTACTTTATGAAGATGAAAGTCGAATCCACGCCTATCAAGCTTTACGATCCACATGGTTTCAAAAAGGGAAACAAAAACAAGTCTCTACTTTTGGGCACCATGCAGCTGTTAGTCTATTTGGAGCTGTCAATGTCTTAAATAGCGACTTTCTCTGCCAAGTAGCTGACAATTGTAAAGCCCCAGCTTTTCATTCCTTTATGAAGTATGTGCTCGACTATTACCCAAATAAAGTCATCATTATGGTGTTGGATCGTGCTCGTATTCATGATGCAAAAGAGTTACAGCCCTTTTTTGAACAGCATGAGGATCGACTCATTCGTTTCTTTCTGCCGAAGTACTCGCCCAATTTGAACCCCGTTGAACGGATTTGGAAATGGCTGAAAGAAACCGTCATCCAAAATCGATTCCATCCTAACAAAGCAGCTATTCAAGAGTCTGTTTCTTCTTTTCTAGCTTTTTTGGAGGGGGCATCTGAGCAAATTTTAAAAAGAATAGCCGGTGTTCATATGACGGATTATTAAGTAAAACTTATATAGGTATAAGCAATTTAATAAAAATTTAAATCAGTATTTTTCCAATCCTATAATACATAAGGAAATTCATGGTAAAAAAATATATGTTGCCTTGGATCTAGACAGAATCTGGAATAGGATAAATTAAAATTTGGTTAATTATGGAAGGTATTGGGGTTAAATAGAAAAAATGTAAAACGAACCTCTTATGTTTCAATTCATTTCCAACGTTAAAATTCCTTTGACAAAACAAACTAATTACAAAATTATTTAGAATGTCTCACCGCTCATAAGAAAATGTCTATCTAAACAATTCCTTCGTATTCCAAACGTATACTTATTACGTAAGCGTCAAATACTCCCCATCTGCTTAAAGGTGGGGAGTATTTAACGCTTATGGTGAAACCAAAAGGATGGTCGTCTAAAAAGAAATTTGATGAAAAAAATGCATATAAAAAAGGACAAATTTTTGTCCCAAACTGTTTCAAGCCCTATAAATTTCCATATGTACATTTAATGATACCTTGATTTTTTCCTCCAGGGAGTAAGGTAAGTGTTTAACCTCCAGAAAAAGTATTAGCGTATAATAACCACGTTTTGTCGATCCCCTCAAAATTTCTGCCCAAAAACATGTATTTATACAGCAATAAAATTTCAAGAAAATGAGGCAATTATGTATAGACCATGATAGATAATATTACAAAGTTTCCCTATTTTATCCGATTCTGTTTTTTGCTTTCTGAATAACCTCTACTACAAACTGATCTTTATTTTCTAATTCACCAAGTGTAATATCTCCATTGGCTAATTTTTCAGAGAGTACATTAATATCTTCCTGGACGGAAACAGGGATTAGATTTTCAATCAACATTTTCTGAAGCTCATTTGCAATTTTATTTTCTTGATTCATTATTAACACAACCTTTATTTAATATTTATAAGGTAGGATTTGAGTACTTTTATACTTTGAATACTTGTTTGTAGGAATGTTCTAAAGAAGAGACAGGTTGGTTAACATCCAACCAACCTTTTGTCTCGCATAATTATTGTTGTTTGAATTTCTACTTTATTGTATTACATTGCCTCTATATGGATCTTGACTTTCCATGTAGTTAGAAAATTGCTGAACCGATTGTTGAATATTTTGTGGAGTTTCTTTTTCCAAACCGTACCATCCGTTTTTAAACATTAAGTTATATAGATTGCGCTGACAGTCTTGCGTTTCTTGGGAAACAGATGCAATCGTACGATACAATGACTCATGGCTTGCTTCTTTCAATGCAATCGAGTATGAGGAAGTTATATATTTTTCCGTATTTAAGGCATCGTTTAGAAAATCTCTATCATTCATTTGCGGCGTCTTAGGAACTGGTGTTTCAAGATTCTTAATCCCGTTTGGAGTATTTTTTTCCACTATAGTATCCTCCTTATTGATTCATATTTTGTGAAGGTTGAGTTAAATACTGTTGCATCTGTTGAAGCAGCTGTTGATAGTGTCGATCGTGCATTTGTCCAGCTTGTTCAAGTGCTGCTTTCACATCCGGATTTTGACATTGTTGAGCAAAAAAGTGCATTTTCTTCATCGCGAGTAGATTCCAGCTTAACATATCCTTTACATACAGATGATCCTTTGTTGACATTATTTTAGGCGGTTCCGTCATTAAAGCTTGTGCTTGTTGATTAACCATACCCGTCTGCATTTGTTGCATTATTTATCCTCCTTGTTAACATTGTTGTTAATCACTTGGGTATATTGCCACACAATGGTCAAAAATATGCAGGGAATGAGGACTAGTTTTAAAGAACACGCCACCCTGGACATATCATCGGTAGAATAAAAAAAGAATAAGCGGAGAAAATAATTTAGAAATCACAATGGAAAGGGCGGTAAAAATGAATCTTAAGTGGTTAAGACTATTAACAGTAGTATTTCTTTCTATCTTCCCGTTATTGGGGTGTAATAATGGAGATGAGGATAATAATCCACCACCAGAAGTAGATGTAAGTCCAGGTACAGAAGAACCAATTGAAGATCCTGAAGACGCAGCAGATACAGATAATATTGATGAAAATAATGTAAACACTGATACTGAAGAACCTATTGAAGATCCTGAAGACGCAGCAGATACAGATAATATTGATGAAAATAATGTAAACACTGATACTGAAGAACCTATTGAAGATCCTAATGATGTAAATGACCCCGATAATAATGATGAATAAGTTAGAGGCTGGGACATAAGTAATCCAGCCAATGATAAACCTGAACGATTGAGAGTTTCTCACTTTTAATCGTTCAGGTTTTTTGTTGATTGTGAAAACAATGTTGGAAACAGGGTGGAATGGAGCGTAGGACACTCGACTCCTGCGGGAAAGAGAGGGAAAACGGAGATCCCGCAGCGCAGCGAGGAAGCTCAGGTTCCTCCCCGCGGAAAGCGAGTGACCGTAGCGCAATGGAACGAACGTGTTCAGACAAACCAAAGAGATTGGAACAGCTAGTGTTCGTCTCTTAGAAGCAATCATTTTGTTATGTCCCAAACTCCTCTTTGTATCAAGATTCGAGGATGATAATAAGACATTTGATTATAATTTTGATGTTTTTTTTACTCCTTTCTTAACGAAAGCACTTTTTTATTTTTCCACTTATCCCTTTAATTAAAATTCATGCCACAAAACAAGCTAATAATAAAATTATATAGAGGTGTCTCATGTCAAAAATACCAAGGTCCTTAATGGTTACTGTTTCCATTCTTATTCTTTTATTTATAGGGTTATTATTCTTAGTACCAAATACAAGAAACAATGAGAATCACAGAAATAAAACTGTTGCTGTCAAAAACAATCCACCTACAACCAGTGTCCAAAATGTTGAAAACGAAAAAAATGTTCTTCAAATAAACAGCCTTTCCATGGGTCAAACCATAAAGAATCAATTAAGAAATGATCCTTCCGTTTTTCTAATTAAACACAATGAAAAAACTGAGAGTCATTATATTAAGAAAGAAGTAAACGTTACATTCAAGACTCTTCTACCAACAGAGGAATTAGAAAGAATGGCACAGGAGATAAATGGCAATATCATTAAAAATCTAAATACTACGATTGTTTTTCGTTCTAATGAGCTTTCGACCAAGGAACTTATTGAATATTTTAACAGACAGGCTATTGTTGAATTTGCTGAACCCAATTATCTTTATCTGCAAAATCAAATTGGACTTCCTAATGATTTGCTGTATAAAGAACAATACCAATGGAACTTATCGGCAATTCAAGCAGAAGCAGGCTGGGATATCACAAAAGGGGATGAACATATTATTATTGCTGTTATAAACACTGGCGTTGATCTGGACCATCCTGATTTGAGAAGACGATTAACAAATGGTTATAATGTACTGTTGAATAATAATTTCCCTGATGATGACAACGGGCATGGTACCCATGTATCAGGAATCATTGCATCGGAAACAAACAACCATGAAGGCCTTGCTGGTGTCACCTGGTATAACAAAATAATGCCTATAAAAGCAATGGGTGCCAAAGGGTATGGGACGACCTTTGATATAGCAAAAGGGATTTTTTGGGCAGTGGATCATGGAGCAGATATCATTAATATGAGTTTAGGCAATTATCAGCATTCTTCACTTTTAAAAGAGGCAATCGATTATGCATACAATAAAAATGTTGTCTTGATTGCTGCAGCAGGAAATGAAAATACTATGCAACCGAGCTATCCAGCTGCTTTTCCTAATGTTCTAAGTGTCGCTGCCGTAAGTTACACAGGACAACGTGCCTTTTTCTCAAATTATGGAGATTATATTGATGTTTCAGCTCCCGGAGTTCAAATTCCGAGCACCTATTTTAACCAGCAGTATGCTGCCCTTTCAGGCACTTCTATGGCTTCACCACATGTAGCAGGACTAGCAGGTCTTTTGCTTTCTGCAAACCCTAATTTAACTAACCAAGAAGTAATAGAAATTATTAAGAATTCTACTTATGATTTAGGTATCCCTGGAACTGATAACGAGTTCGGTAATGGCTTAATTAATGTAAAGAATGGTTTGGAAGCAGCCCAAAGCAAAAGGCAATGATCCCTTTTTGAGACCGTTGCCTCTAGTTGTAAAACATCTACATGGTGACCCCAAATAGTCCAAACTCTGAGGATACGAAAAAGCCCACTAAAATCCCAAAATATAAATCAAAGGAAATCAATCCAACCGGCAGCATAGATCTTTCAAGATGGTCTGCCGAATTAGGATCTGAGTTATGGCCTATAGAAGGTAAAACAGACAATACCCGAACAAAGACAGGAGAATTGCAAAAAGCATACATCCATACGTTGGAAGGAAACCCTGGAATTCCTACCCCAGTTATTCGTCAAGCTTACTTTATATGTATAACACAAGCGACCAAAACCATTGATATAACAACGCCATACTTTATACCAGAAACAGATATTATTATGGCATTAAAGACAGCTGTGGCTCGTGGTGTACGCGTAAGATTACTTGTTCCTCGCCAGATTGATCAAAAAATCGTGGGCTTTGCAAGTCGTACCTATTACGGGGAACTTATAGAAGCAGGGGTCCAAATCTACCAGTACGATAAAGGAATGTTACATGCGAAACTGATGACCATTGATGAGGAAATCGCAGAAGTAGGCGCAGCAAACTATGATATGAGAAGTTTTCGCCTGAATTATGAAGTGTGTCAAGTCGTGTACAGTGCTGATGTGGCAAGGGAACTCACAGAGCAGTTCGAGAGGGATCTTACTCATTCTGTACCATTAAGAATTGAAGACTTGTTGCAACGATCCCTGACCGAGCGCATTGTTGAACAGGGTTCTCGCCTGCTCTCTCCATTATTATGAGTTGATGTATCCTGTTTTTATTGTTCTATCTTAAATCTAGATTTAAAAAATTTCATTGTTTTTAAAATATTTCTGATTCATTTGAAAAGAGTCGAAAACCCGTGTTAGAAGAACTTCTATCGTGGGTTTTTTTTATTTATGATGGTAATTCATTACTAAAAAACGGTAATCCTAAAAAGACAGCTCAAAGTGTTTGAATTCAAAAATATCTGTTACTTTTTAATTTAAATATAAGGGATGATAACAATAGATAATATATTTGAAAATTTTAAGGAATTACGTTTATTATAGGATAAACTGTACCTTTTAGAATTAAATAATTGGCTAAAGAATGAATTTTTAACTTGGGAATGGTGGATATTAGTTGGTTTTTAGTTGTGCCTTGGATTATATGGTCTAAACTCGTTAAACGAGACATTATTTTAGAAATTTTGTTATTTGGTACCATAATTATCATAACAACAACCTTATTAGATGTAGTTGGCTTACAATATAGTTTTTGGGATTATCCAATTGCATTCCTACCTATTATTCCTAGGGCCTTTCCCTTTGATTTTTCAATGGTACCTGTAGCTTACATGTTGTTATATCAATATTTTAGAACATGGAAATTTTTTATAATCGCACAAATCACTATGGCACTCACATACGCCTTTATTGGTGAACCTGATGCTAGACTAAAAAGTACATAGCATGCTGTTTATAGCCACTCAATTTCAATTGTTACTTCAGGAACCTCTGTTTTAGTATTATGATTTGCAATCGCATTTGTTGAAAACCAAATTTTTTTAATGAACGTTTTTAGGAAAGCATTACACTCCTCTGGGTCAAGCATCTCTATCCTATCTATTACATCAATAATTTTTTCTAACCTTCTTTGTTCTTTTTCAGTGTTTTTTAAGTTTTTTATTTGAATATCCACTAATTCCAGCTGTTGCTTTACCTGTTTAATTTGTCTCTCATTCTCCTCACTCATTACAAGAAAATCACTCTTACTAATTTCGCCGTCTGCTCTCATTATTGTTAAATTTTTTTGTCTCTTTTCAAATTTTTCTAATTGCTTTCCTAAGGAATCGACTTGATTTTTTAATTTATTTTCTTCATCCGAAGTATCAAGAGATTTTAATTTCTGAATTGCCTTTTCAAAGTCTACCTTCTTTTCTTTGACCTTATTAATCACATAATCTTCCACCGGAAGATATTTATGTCCCCTATCTCTGCAAGTATTATTGCTTATTTTATAACTACAAGATTTGATATAATCCGTTTCGTTTCCATCTATTTGGATATATCTTTTTCTTTCACAGCAATTACAATAAATTAGGTTTTGTAGTTTTCGTGTTGCTTTCTTTTTGTTGAAAAATTTTCCTGCTGTGTTTTCTTCAAGAATTTTTTGCACATCTAACCATTGTTGCTTTTCAATGATCGGTTCGTGTGCATTTTCAACGAAAACCTCATCAACAACTCTACCGTTTACCCTTCTACATGCTTGAACTACACCATAGTAAACAACATTTCTTCTTAATGATGATATATGGGAGGAAGTTAAGACTTTTCCAATTCTACTTCTCCAACCTAGCGTATCTAATTGTTTGGCTATTTCATTCGCGCTAACTCTTTCTAATGTCTTTTGGAATATGTACCTAATTATTTTTGCTTCTTCTTCAACAATGACCAATCTTTGATTTTTGTCCTTTTCATATCCCAAGGGTGTCTTATTACTGTTTGTCCATCTACCTTGTTCTGCAGCAGCTAATCGACCTCGACTTAGACGTTTTTTGATTTGCTTATACTCAAAATTTGCCAACATTGCCTGGAACGAATATAACATCTCATTACTTTCCTGAGTAAGATCAATTGCCCCTTGGGGTGTCAAAATTTTTATGTCATTTGCTATTAGCATGGTTTTAATTTGTTCTGCATAGGCATTGTCACGGGAAATCCGATCAATATCCATAACCAAAAGATAATCGTATTCATCTAATTTATTTAGCAATTGAGTTAATTGAGCTCTTTGAGTATTGATACCACTAGAAATTTCTTGATAAACGTCATAAGTCAAGTTATGTTGCTTTGCAAGTTTGACAAGAGCATTTCGATGATGTGTTAAAATTTCCTCAATATCTAATTGTTCCTCATTCCTTGATAATCGTAAATAAATCGCAGCCAATGCCATTTCTTATCCCCCTAATGTGTCATAATAAAATCATAACACATGACCAATAATAATAGAAAGTTAATATCTGTAATGGTGCCAACGGTCCCATAGATCGTTACAACGATTGTATCCCCAATGCGGTATTTAGGCTTTTTCTTGCCTGCCATCGTCGCACCTCCTTGTTAAACTAACACCTACTGAAAAGTTACAATAGTATATGCAAAAATAGTAAAAGGGGAAGTATAACATCACCTCAATCAAGCCTGAAATACGCTGATTTTCACAAAAAAACAAAGGGCCTCTATACGCAGCGTATAGAGGCCCTTTGTTTTAAACACCTTACTGATTCATTTCATATAGCTCCCATGCCTCATCAAAAACAGACATGCTCATCGTATAATCACCGTTTAATTCGAGATAGGAGCTGATCTCATTGTAATCATCTGCCGTTTTAGGAAAGCTATGGTCTTCATACACAAATCGTGCTAACTGTCCTATTAGATCATTTTTTGGATTTAACCTAAATTTCATCATGTAGTGATAAAATGACTTCATACGTTGTTCCCCCTGTATTTTATGCGTTGTTTACTCACGTTTTATTTGCTATAAGACTACCATTTAAACAGTCTCTTGTGAATGACGTCGAATTCTGACCTAGACACATGAGAAACATTACATTATGGTTACAGATTTATGTTCTAGTTGCATTGTATAGTAAAGAAGACAAGTTGTCATATCAAGCATTTTGTTTTTCACTTTAAGTGAATGTGACAAAAACGATGCACAAATGTAACAAAAATGCTGTTTCGACAGTTTTTATAGTAAAAATATAAATTGCAAATTTTTCACTTTCATGATTTAATTTGCTACTGAAAGCACAATAAAAAATTGCTGAAGCACGTTTAAATCAGCAAAGAATAAGGAAAGATGAATACTATGAGTACACGAAATGCTTATTTTGATAACGCTAAATTTGTATTAATTTTTTTAGTTGTATTTGGACATATGATTTCACCTTATCGTACAGATAGCGAAGGTATGTTATCCATTTATCACTTTATCTTTATTTTCCACATGCCAGTATTTATCTTACTAGCTGGTTATTTTTCAAAAAACTTTCATAAAAAAGGATATTACAAAAAAATCTTTACCAAAGTGGCTATCCCTTACTTAGCATTTCAAACCATCTACACTTTTTACTATAGTGCCCTTTATACGAATGAAACGTACACACTACAGTATTTAGTACCGCGATGGGCAATGTGGTTCTTACTTAGCTTAATCTTTTGGAAATTAATGCTGCCATTTTTCGCAAAGTTCCCAATGTGGATCAGCATGACAGCTTCTATTCTACTAGGTGTTGGAATTGGTTTTGTTAACATTGATGGATTTGAAAAAATACTAAGTATTAGTCGCATGTTTGTGTTCTTCCCATTCTTTTTGACGGGGTATTACTTGTCACAGAGAGAAGAACCATTTAAAAATCTTTTAACAGCTAAAAATCGAGTCATTGCTTCCACTATCTTAGTTGTAACACTAGCAGCAAGTTATTACTTTTTAAATGAAACCGTTTATACGGACATGCTTTATGGTACAAACACATACAATAGCGTAGGCGAATTTTTAATGCGCTTGTCTCACTATGGCATTGCGTTTATTGTATCTTTTGCATTTATGGCCTTAATTCCAACCCGTCCTTTTGCTTTAACTAGCATCGGACAGCGTTCGCTTTATGTCTACCTTTTACATGGATTTATTTTAAAGTGGTTTTTCACTACCGAATTTGCCAAAAGTTTAGATGCTAGCTTTTGGAGCATTATGGTTTTAACAGCCATGTCTATTTTAGTAACGCTTCTATTAGGTAGTCGTATTGTTGATTGGATCATTACTGGTACGAAACTATTCATTCAGTTCATTACGCCAAAGAAGGCAATTGAAAAATTCTCATTAGCCATTAAACGAACGTTCCCATAAACAAGAAAAAATCTCACCTTCTAGCAAGAGGTGAGATTTTTGTCTATATGACTCAAATACTTTCTAATTTCATTTTACTGAATTTTGTGGTAACGTTTCACTATAAGAGAAAGAAGGAGTGTATAGAAATGGAACTCGGTTACTATGATGGACAATTTCGAGATATTAACGAAAAAGTAATTCCTATTGATGAACGCGGACATCAATTTGGCGATGGTGTATATGAATTCATTCGCGTATACAAGGGAACACCTCTAGCACTTTCTCAACATTTAGATCGTCTTGAGCGAAGCGCAAAAGCGTTATTAATTGAGCTGCCGTTTAGCAGAACTGATTTGGAGAAAATAATTGAAGAAGGAATACAAAAGTCTACGTTGGAAGAAGCAGATATTTACATGCAGGTAACGCGTGGAATTTCTCCTCGTAATCATTTATTTCCAGATACCAAAGCAGAGCTATCTATGACGATTAGACACCCGCGTCAAATGCCTGATGAGGCTTACGAAAAAGGTATTTCCACTTTACTTTTAGAAGATGAGCGCTGGGCAAACTGCTACATTAAATCATTAAACTTACTTCCAAATATCCTTGCAAAGCAAGCAGCTGCCTCTAAAGGATGCAAAGAAGCCATCCTTGTAAAAGACGGATACATAACGGAAGGTTCTAGCAGCAATGTTTTCGTCATCAAGGATCAAATTTTATATACAACTCCAGCCACAAAACAAATTTTATGTGGCATTACTCGAACCAATGTCCTTGCTTGCGCAAAAGAAGAAGGCATTCAAGTACGAGAACAGCATATGACAATTGATTTTATTAAACAAGCTGATGAAGCGTTTGTCACGAGTACATCCATTGGTATTTTACCGATCGCACGTATTGATGAGCAGCATTTGTCATCAACACGTCCCATTATTGATAAATTAACCAATGCGTATCAAATATTTCGAGAACAGCAAGTACACATACAAAGCTAATAAAAAATAAAGAGACTGAGACATAAGTAGTTCAGCCTCTACTATACCTGAACGATTGAGAGTTCATAACTTTTAATCGTTCAGGTTTTTTGTTGATTGTGAAAACAATGTTGGAAACAGGGTGAAATGGAGCGTAGGTCACTCGACTCCTGCGGGAAAGAGAGGGAAAACGGAGATCCCGCAGCGCAGCGAGGAAGCTCCGGTTCCTCCCCGCGGAAAGCGAGTGGCCGTAGCGCAATGGAACGAACGTGTTGAGACAAATCAAAGAGATGGGAACAGCTAGTGTTCGCCTTTTAGAAGCAATCATTTTGTTATGTCCCAAACTCTTTATTAAAATTTAAAGTAATTACGCTTTAACAAACGCGGTGTTGCTAGTAACTCTTTATAGGAAATAACCTTTGGCAACAGTTTTGTATCTACAAGCAGCAGCTGTGTTTCTATTTCTTCAATCACTTCTTCTTCTTGATAATACATTCCACAGGCAGAACATTTAATACAAGGTACATCTGTGATTTCAATTCCTCTTGTTCCATCTGGAAGTTCCCAAAAAGCGGTATGAACGCTTTTTTCTCCAGCGCTTTCGCCGCACCATGCGCATTCTACCATCATTGTATTTGCCTCCTCAAGATGAAGTGGAATCTTTTTCTTTTTGTGCTTGCGCTTGAAACTTTTTCTCCTTTAACTCGTCGCGCTTTTCACGCTTATTTTTTAGGGTCGCATGTGCTGTATCTGCTTCATACGACTTACGCCTGTTTACTCTCCCTAAACCTTCTGGAATAAGCGTTGAGTTTGTTTCATTCATCAACCCTGCTACTCCAATGGAAGATTCCTTTTGCTTCGCGTCTGGATAAATTGAATAAAAATAGTCATCCGCTCGGTTAGGGACATAGTTTTCCGGTTCTGGATAAGTCGTAATGACCCCTTCAAAATTTCGAAGTACAACCTTACCAGCACTTTGACTAATTAAATAGTTTGGTTGAATAGCAATCTTACCGCCTCCACCAGGAGCATCTACTACAAAGGTAGGTACAGCATAGCCAGACGTATGTCCTCTTAGCCCTTCAATAATTTCAAGGCCTTTTGATACAGGTGCTCTAAAGTGACCGATTCCTTCTGATAAATCGCATTGATAAATATAATAAGGCCTGACACGGATTTTCACTAAATCATGCATTAACTTCTTCATAATTGGTACGCTATCGTTAATGCCAGATAAGATAACTGCTTGGTTGCCCACAGGCACTCCAGCATCTACAAGCATTTCACATGCTTTTTTCGTTTCTTCTGTAATTTCAATTGATGTATTAAAGTGAGTATTGAGCCAGACTGGATGGTACTTTTTTAAAATGGAGCATAAATTTTCTGTAATACGTTGCGGAAAAACAACCGGTGCCCTTGTGCCAATACGAATGATTTCAACATGGGGAATAGCGCGTAAATTTTTTAAGATATATTCCAAAATTTGATCATTAATTAGCAATCCATCCCCACCAGATATTAGAACATCTCGCACTTCTTTTGTTTGAGCAATATATTCAATTGCCATATCCAGTTGTTTTTTAGGAACACCCATTCCAATTTGTCCTGAGAATCGTCTTCGAGTACAATAACGACAGTACATCGAGCACTGATTAGTAACAAGAAATAAAACTCGGTCCGGATAACGATGTGTAAGCCCAGGTACAGGTGAATCTTCATCTTCTTCTAAAGGATCTTCTAAATCATATCTCGTTTTATGCATTTCTTGGCCAATTGGCACAGACTGCATGCGGATTGGACATCGCGGGTCACCTGGGTTCATTAGCCAAGCGTAGTAAGGTGTAATATTTAATGGAATCGTTTTGGTTGCAATTCGAACACCCTCTTCTTCTTCGGATGTTAAATGAATGACCTTTTTTAAATCCTCAAGAGTTCGAATCGTATTGGTTAATTGCCAAATCCAATCGTTCCACTTCTCTTCCGGTACATCTTTCCAAAGTTCGATGTCTTTCCAATGACGTGACGGCTTATATAAGTCATGTAACACAAAAACTCCTCCCTTAATTACAATTTAGACTGTGCTACTACTTTATATGTGAACGCCTAGTAAATGGTTATATTTTATGTGACTTTCTTATCCTAAGACTCACTTGTTAAGGTTGATAAATCCTTTGACCATACATTCATATTTTCTAGCGCCGTGGAAATCAAACAATTGTTAATAAGTCTCCCACTGTACGCATAGCCAAGCTGATGAAAAGCTGCGTTCACCCCAAATGAAAGCGCTCTAGCTATTGTATATACACAATAAACATACTTCTTTTTCAATTCTCTCTCTATTTCAACCATCAAATGCTTCATTAAGCCAAGCGAGCGATGAGATGGAAGGGTGGCACAATCTGTTAATTCTGCATTATTATAAAGCGTATTAATTTCTGCAGCAGCTGCGCTTACAATTTTTTCTTCATATTCAACAATAAAGAAAGGTGTTCCGTCTTCTAACATGCTTTGAACGTAGACTAGATCATGTAAGGGAGATGGATAAATAGTAAATACCGTTTTATATAATGTTACTAGCTGTTTGGCGTCACTCTTTATAGCTTTCCTTAATTTGTAAGGTGACAACAATGTTTCTGGGCACTTTAGCGGTAATAACTGGACTTTTTGAAGTAGATTATTTTCTTTTGCATAATGATTGTGCACTTGTCGCTCTTGGCTTTCATAAAAAGTCATTAAGTAAGCAGTGCTTCCATTAAAATAAGATGGAATGGTGGCTTCCAAACGGTACCCATGTTGCAACCAGCTTTGAACTTGTTCGTAGCGAGACTTTATAATTACCTTTTCTAACTGGTGCTTATTCAGCTCTCTCTTTATATAGTAAATCATGCTAGAAATATTCCCTCGGTAATCCTCAATTCGAAGTCTTTTATTAAAAGAGTCTTGTATGCACAGCGCGCTGAAGTCCCGTCTATTCACTTCAATCAAATTGCTTCCCCTCCTTTATCAGTCGGCAATTTCACACCAATCAATAATAGTAAGAGCAATAATTTCAGTGGCTTTTATAACAGATTCAATAGAAATATATTCGTTTGGAAAGTGAGCAACTTCCGTAACTCCTGGACCAAAAACAACTGTTGGAATCTTACCAACCTGAGATAAAATCCCTCCATCCGTTCCCCAAGGTGACGCTTCAATAGTAGGAGGGTGACCCATTGCTCGCTCATAGCTTTGAGAGAGAGATGAAATAAGGGGGTGCTGTGTATCTAACTCATTTGGCAGCCAATGCGCTCCAAACCACTCTAAATCCACAGGGTGAAAATCAAACCAAGAATCTTGCACGCTAATTTTTTTCAACCATTCTTCTACTTCTTCCTTCACATCCTTCATCTTTTCATGAGGTGCTACCCCAATTCTCCCTTCAATTATCACCTCATCTGCAACTGAAGACGGCCACGATCCGCCTTTTATCGTGCCTATGTTAATTGGCACAGGGATGGGCGTATTTTTGTACAACGGATCAACAATGCGAGCATTGCGATTTTTCTCTAGCTGCTGGAGATGCTCAATAAGAAGCATTGCTTTCTCAATTGCACTCACTCCTTCATATCTTGTACCTCCGTGAGCAGATCGACCATGTATGGTTAAACGAAACCACATCGAACCTTGTTGCTTAGAGAAGATTTTCATGCTTGTAGGCTCAGGAATTATTGCTCCATCTGCTTTATACCCCCTTAACACACAGGCAAGCGTACCCGCTCCTCCACTTTCTTCTTCAATTACACTTTGAAAGATAACGTCACCTTTTAATAAAATACCGAGCTCTTGTAACGCTTGAATAGCAAAAAGAAGAGCTACATTTCCTCCTTTCATATCTGTACTTCCTCGTCCATATACGTTACCGTCTCTTACCATTCCACTATACGGTTCGTCTCTCCAGTGTGCTAAATCTCCTGCTGGTACCACGTCAATATGACCGTTTAATAGAATAGATTTCCCTCCTCCTCTTCCTTTTAAGGTACCTACTACATTAGGACTATCTTGAAAGTTAGTTCGAGTAGAGACAAATGCTTCATTTTTACGCAGTTCTTTAATATCCGGTTCCCATATGTCAATGGTTAACTGAAGCTGTCTTAGCTTTTCAATCACAATCGCCTGAACATATTTTTCATCTCTTTGGACGCTTGCTTCCTGTACAAAACGTTGCAACAACCGAACTATTTCATATTTATGTTCCGTCAACCAGCTCTGAATTTCCCCTTGCCAATTTGTCATATCTCAACCTCCTTAGGGAATTATTTTGATGCTATCGCTCAGCTCTACTGTTGCATCAGTTGCTTGCAGCACATCTTCCACAGTATAAGGAGACATTACTTCTATTAAAAGCAAGTGATTTTTCTCTATTTTTAAGACAGCTCGGTCCGTAATGATTAAATCCACGCAGCGCTTAGCAGTAAGAGGTAAAGAGCACGTTTTCACAAGCTTTGGTTCACCATTTTTATTGGTATGATTCATTAGCACAACAACTTTCTTAACCTTTTGCGCTAATTCCATCGCTCCTCCCATACCAGGTACTCGCTTTCCTGGTACAATCCAATTTGCCAAATCCCCTTGTTCACTGACTTCTAGCGCTCCTAGAATAGTCATATCAACGTATCCTTTTCGAATCATTCCAAAAGCAATTGCACTATCACAATAGGAAGACCCTGAAAGCGTAGTAATAGGATACCCCGCTGCATTGCAAGCATTTTCATCTTCTTGCCCTTCCAATGGAGAAGGACCGATTCCAACAATTCCATTTTCCGCATGAAACATAACCGCTATCGCCGAAGGAACATAGTTTGGAATAAGCGATGGAATTCCAATACCTAGATTTACAATCATTCCATTTTCAATTTCCTGAGCAGCTCTCTTAGCAATTCGATGACGATTATCTATTCCCAAACCCATTTCCAATTCACCCCTTTTGACTGTACAATATAGTTTACAAATACACCTGGAGTCATAATTGAATCAGGATTAAGTTCACCTAATGGGACAATTTCTTCTACTTCAGCAATCGTTACTTTTCCAGCCATAGCTACAAGCGGATTCGTATTACGAGCGCTTTTATCATACAGCAAGTTTCCAAATTCATCTGCTTTCTTAGCGTAAACAATCGATACATCTGCTTCTAACGGCGTCTCAACTAAAAACGTTTTGCCTGATAGAGTGATCATTTGCTTTCCCACACAAATTACGTCAGTTTCAATCCCCACATCAATTAATACCCCACCGATGCCCACTCCGGCTGCTCGAATTCTCTCAACAAGCGTTCCTTGAGGAGAAAATTCTACTTCTAGTATTCCATCGTTCATCTGTTTACCAGCAACCGGATTCGAACCAATGTGCGAAGCAATGAGCTTTTTAATTCGCTGTTCACATACAAGCTTTCCTACACCAATGGTTGGGAAACCTGCATCATTACAAATAAGCGTTAACCCGTTAACATCACTTTTTAAAATTTCTTCAATTACAGTAGGAGCTGTACCTACCCCTCCAAACCCTCCAAACATGATTGTCATATCATTTTGAACATAGCTCATAACATCTGTGCTTTTAATCATTTTATGAAACCTATTTTGAAGATTATTCATTTTTCTCTTCCTCTCCCCCCAATTCTTTTTCAATCTCAACCATCGTCACAGTTAATAATCCCACCAGCTCATCAATTTCGTGTGACGTAATAGTATATGGAGGTGAAATAATAATTCCGTCTCCTTCTACTCCATCTTCTCCAGCTTGAGATGGGTATAATAAAAGGCCTTTATCTTGAGCTTTTTGAATAACCCTAGACGTTAATTCAAACGATGAAGGAAATGAAGCTTTAGAATTCAGGTTTTGAACAAGCTCTAATCCTAGCAATAACCCTTTCCCTCGTATATCTCCGATAATGTTTACTTGCTGTTGCAAGCTCTTAAGCTTCGCATATAAATATGCTCCCTTACTCTCCACTGCTTCTATTAAAGAATGATTCTGTATATAATCCAGCACGGCCAACGCAACGGCTGAAGAAAGCGGATTTGCACTTAATGTATGCCCACTCATAATGAGATTAGATCCATTTAATACGGGCGCTAGTACGCTTTTAGTAGCAACTGTTGCTGCAATTGGAGTATATCCAGCACTTAAACCTTTACCAAGAGTCAAAAGATCCGGCTTGGCTTTCCAATGTTCATAAGCAAAGACCTTTCCTGTACGCCCCATCCCCGTCATCACTTCATCTACAATCCATAAAACATCATATTTATCGCAAATCTCTCGAATTCGCTCGTAATATCCATCAGGTGGCGTTATAGCTGCTCCAGCTGCTCCAATGATAGGCTCCGTAATAAAAGCAGCAATTTGCTCGCTTCCTGTACGCTTAATGACTCTTTCGAGTTCATTTGCACACGCTAAATCACAGGATGGATACGTTTTTTCAAATGGACATCGATAGCAATAAGGTGGTGAAACAGAAGGGTATTCTTCTAGTAAAGGTACAAATCTTTTTCTTCTACCCGCATGCCCTGACATGGACAAAGCACCAATCGTAATGCCGTGATAACTCATCCATCTTGATAATACTTTTATTTTTTGAGGCTTCCCTTTTTCCTGCCAATGCTGAATAGCCATTTTCATTGCGGTTTCTGTTGCTTCTGTCCCGCTATTAACAAAAAACACAAACTGAAAATGATGATTGCTCAGTTCACAGAGCCGTGCTGCTAAGCTTTCAGCAGGTTCACTTGTAAACTGAGAGCGATAGACAAACGCAACTTTTTTTGCTTGGTCATTCATTTTATCAATAATCTCTTGAACACTATGTCCAACGTTTGCCGTCACGGCACCAGATGATCCATCTAAATATTTTTTGCCTTCCACGTCATACAAATAAACTCCCGTTCCGTGAGAAATCGTAGGATACCAAGCATTTAACAGTGGTTTGATCAAGTTCGATAAAGACTTATCATTCATCGCGATTCCTCCTTGTCAGCAGACTTCTATTAGATTCTATGCCATATGGACACTGTTTTTGCTAAATAAAAAGGATTGTTTTCACTAAAACAGAAAAAGGCTCACTCCTTACGTTTAAACGTAAAGAGTGAGCCTTTTTATCGTATCAGAAATCCTTTGTTTGTCATTCTCCAGTCATCCCCTACTGGTTAATGCATTACATTAAGCTCCTGCTTTTTCAGCTCTTCTTGCTTCAGACTCGGCAACAATTACTGCACACGCAGCATCCCCTGTAATGTTAACCGATGTACGAATCATATCAAGCAAGCGGTCAATACCGATGATTAATGCGATACCTTCTACTGGTAAGCCAACTGCTGAAAGTACCATCGCTAACATGATAAGTCCAACACCTGGAACACCCGCTGTTCCAATACTTGCAAGAACTGCTGTTACAACAACTGTAATTAGTGCACTGAATGATAAATCTACTCCGTACACCTGAGCGATGAAAACAGTTGCTACCCCTTGCATAATTGCTGTTCCATCCATGTTAATTGTTGCACCTAATGGCTGAACAAAACTACTGATGGATTCCGGTACACGAAGATTTTTCTGAGCTACGTTCATTGCAATTGGCAACGTCGCATTACTGCTTGATGTACTAAAACCAACAGTCATAGCTGGTGCAAAGCCTTTAAAGAACTCAATTGGGTTGCGCTTTGCTAACAGCGCTATAGATCCACCGTACGTTAAGATAGCGTGAACAAATAGCGCAAGCACAACTACTGACATGTAAAGCCCCATTGCTTTAATCGCTCCCCATCCTTGGCTACCAACCGCAGTTGCGATTAAACCAAACGTACCGTATGGAGCAAACTTCATCACTAAGTTTACAAGGTACATCATAAGCTCATTACCTTGATCGATAATGTTATATAGTCCTTTTGCTTTATTACCTAACATCGTAATTCCAAATCCAATAAAGATTGAGAATACGATAATTTGAAGCATGTTTCCTTCAGTCATTGCTAGAACTGGGTTAGTAGGAATCATGTTTAGTAATGTTTCACCTACAGGAGGTGCTTCTTGTGCTTCAAAGGAAGCATTTGCTGTGTCGAATGTTCCAACTGTGCCTGGCTTAATAATAAATGCTAAGATAATAGCAATTGTAATAGCAATTGTTGTCGTAATTAAAAAGTAACCAATTGTTTTACCGCCGATGCGGCCAAGTTTCTTCGGATCTCCCAAACCTGCAACGCCAAGTACAATTGAGAAAAAGACAATCGGTACAACAAGCATCTTAATAAGATTTAAAAAGATTTGCCCAAGCGGCGTAAATAAATATTTATCTAGTGTTGTAAACGTCCCTGGTGAAAACGTATTTAACAAGACACCTACAACAGCACCAATAATTAGTGCAATGATAATCTTTGTTGATAGTTTCATTGATGGACCCCCTCATATAAACAAATTATATTATTAATTTAATAACTACCAAGATTAACAAGTTGAATATTCCAAAAAGAATAACTACTTTTAATTTATATTATTTTTGAAATTTTCAGAATAGAACGAGCTCCAGCTGCTTTTTTTTAAAATCATCGAAAAAAGTGTACAAAAAAAACCATGAGAGCCCTCTCTGGTTTTCAAACCTTCCATGTACTCTCCCACAAAATGCTGACGAGGTTAGCTGTCGGATTCGGGTATGTGAGTTACCCTACTTAACTATTAAGTTAAGATTCACCCCTAGTGCTTGTCTGCACAAATTTGGGTCCCCCGCTTTCTTTCAATCTGAAATTAAGCAACTGTTATTTTGATGTAATAGTTTTAAACTGCAATAACTTACTTCTTTATTAAAATTCATTTCCTATCACTTTGTCAAGATAATATACAAAAAAAATTCAAAACACTGTCGTTTTTTTTATTTTCATGTCACATTTTATCACATTTTATGTATATTTTATATTCGTATTTATGTTCGTTATAAACTAAACTACTCTTTACCAAATGACATTCCAACTTAAAATAGCACCTCATACCAATAACAACTAACAATTTGTATAGTAATACTAAACACATAAAGAAGAAATCCATTTTATAACATTTAAAACAAAATAATTAATATTCATTAAATGTTATTTTTATACAATAATTGTAAGCATTATCATTTTTATATTCATATTTTATACTGGTTTAATGTATATATGTAAATGTTTTTTTCTGAATTTCACCATAATTAAGTTTAGCTAATTTAAACTTTACTTTTTTGGCGAGCAATTTCATAAATTACATTTTTTTCTAAAATCCATTTCAATCTCCCCTTTCTTTTTGATAAACTATAAAGAACAATATATTGATTTTTATCTATAGAGGAGAGTCCTAACCATGTTTACCGTCTTAATTGTAGAAGATGATCAAAAAATTGCTTCTTTATTAAAAGAACATCTTGAAAAATATAATTTACTCGTACATATCGTTACGTCATTTACAGATGTACTTGATGATTTTCAAAAGCACCACCCTAACCTTGTCTTATTGGATGTGAATTTACCAAAATATGATGGCTTTTATTGGTGCAGACAAATCCGTACTCTTTCCACTTGCCCTATCATTTTCATCTCAGCACGCGATGGAAAAATGGACCAAGTGATGGCGTTAGAAAGTGGAGCAGATGATTATTTAACCAAGCCTTTTGACTACGACGTCGCGATTGCCAAGGTAAATAGCCAACTACGACGCGCATACGGGTCCTATGCACCTACTAACCAGGAGCGAATTGTAGAGCACGCCGGCTTAACTTTATATCCTGAAAGGTTACTATTACGCTACCAAAGCAAAGAAGTTGAGCTTAGCCAAACAGAAAGCAAGCTCATTGAAACATTGTTAGATAAAGCAGAAAGAGTTGTTAGCAGAGATCGATTACTCGAAAAAATTTGGGACGACCAGCTTTTTGTTGATGATAATACTCTAAATGTCTACATGACGCGTACGCGTAAAAAACTAGGGGATGTTGGTATCGAAAAAGCGATTGAAACAATTAGAGGTACAGGCTATATGCTGCGGATTCAAGAGGAAAATAAAGCATGAAGCTGTTTTTTAAAGAACATCTTCCTCTTACATTTTTTTATCTTATCCAATTGGGTTTAGTATGTACGATTTTTGCGTTAGATGGTTTTCGAGACATTTTTACTGTTCTTTATGCTATTTTAATCAGCACCGTTATCTACATCACTTATTTATGCTATCGCTACTATACAAACAAAACATTTTATAAACACCTGTCAAATCCCTTACATAAGTCAGAAGACAGCATATTGTCTGAAGAGGAGTCTCCGCTTTCAGAAGCGTTAAAAGAACTGCTGGAGAGTCAATTTCGAAGCTTTCATAATGAAATGTATCACTATCAAAATAAGCTTAATCAACATATTACATTTATG
The DNA here is from genome assembly GCF_001614195.1 of Bacillus sp. VT 712. NCBI lineage: Bacteria > Bacillati > Bacillota > Bacilli > Caryophanales > Bacillaceae > Bacillus > Bacillus sp. VT 712. The sequence goes on from NZ_LWBK01000017.1 coordinate 27,585, forward strand.
AATCAGTGGGTTCATCAAATGAAAACTCCTGTATCTGTTATTCACCTTATGATTCAAAATGAAGATGAACCTATCTTTATGAGCATTCAAGATGAAATGGAGCGAATTCAAAAAGGATTAGAGACTGTATTATATACATCGAGATTGAATGATTTCACTCATGATTTTCAAGCGGAAAGTGTTTCTCTACATAAAGTTGTAACTAGCCTTATTTCGAGTTATAAACGCTTTTTTATTCGAAACCGCGTATTTCCAACAGTTAACGTTCCGCCCCAGTACATCGTCGCTTCTGATGAAAAGTGGATTCACTTTGCCTGTTCACAGCTTATTACTAATGCCGTCCGCTATTCTGCTGGAATTAATCAAAGCATCACCATTTCAGCATTTGAAAGAGGTAGACAGGTTATATTAGAAGTAAAAGATCAAGGAATAGGTATTCCATCACAAGACCTAAAGCGGGTGTTCGATCCCTATTTCACTGGAGAAAACGGTCGGAAATATCAAGAATCTACAGGGATGGGGCTCTATCTCGTAAAAGAAATTTGTAAACAGCTCCACCATCAGATAGAGCTTGAATCAAAAGAAGGACAAGGAACTACCATACGCTTAATTTTTCAACAAAATATCGCTCGTACCCAAGAAGGCTAATATATAGATTAGCCTTCTCTTGCTTTCTTACAAAAGTGTAAGATTCCTGTAAGCTTAGTACATGGCACGTTAGATCAAATTTCAATAAGATAGGGCTATAAAGAAAAAACATTTACAAAGGAGTTTGACTATGCCTATTTTACAAGTCAATAACTTAACAAAAGTATATGAAGGAAACGTTTCTTACAAAGCCTTAGAAGGCGTTAACTTTTCAATTGAAAAAGGAGAATTTGTTGGCATTATGGGGCCGTCCGGAAGCGGGAAAACAACCCTGCTCAATATGGTTTCTACCATTGATTCACCGACGGCTGGAGAAGTAATCATTAACAACCGCAATCCTCATCAACTTAAGAAAAAAGAGATTGCACTTTTTAGACGCCGCGAGCTCGGGTTTGTCTTCCAATACTTTAATTTATTAGATACATTAACTGTTGAAGAAAATATTATTTTACCGCTTGCTTTAGACAAAGTAAAAAGCTCCGAAATGACCAAGAGAGTAGCTGCTATTACTAGTAAACTCGGCATTGAACATATCTTAAAAAAGCGCACGTACGAAATTTCAGGCGGACAAATGCAACGAGCCGCCATTGCCCGAGCAATTATCCACCATCCACAGCTTATCTTGGCTGATGAGCCAACTGGAAACTTAGATTCCAAAGCATCTAAAGATGTGATGGAAACCCTGCAGCATTTAAATGAACAAGAACGCGCAACAATGATGATGGTCACTCATGATGCGCACGCAGCTAGCTATTGCAATCGCGTAATTTTCATTAAAGATGGACAGCTTTATAACGAAATTTACCGCGGAAATAATCGTCAAGCTTTTTATCAGCAAATTATTGATATGCTATCAGTTTTAGGAGGAGACGCACATGAGCTTTCGACAACTCGCATTTAAAAACGTGATGCGTAATAAGCGTACGTATGCAGCTTACTTTTTAAGCAGCGCCTTTTCTGTAGCCGTTTTTTTTCTTTATGCAATGTTTATTTTTCATCCTGGGGTCACAGAAGGTGTAACAAAAGAAATGGCAAAAAAGGGCATGACGGCGGCTGAATATATTATCTATGTATTTTCGTTTTTCTTCGTCCTGTATTCTGTCAGCGCATTTTTAAAGTCTCGCAAGCGTGAATTTGGAATTTTCATTATGCATGGAATGTCTAAACGTCAGCTAAACACCATGATTTTTTTAGAAAACATGATCATTGGTTTTTCAGCCATCATTACGGGAATTCTTGTTGGAATGCTTCTCGGCAAGCTCTACTTAATGGTTGGATCTTACGTTATTGGCATGGAAAAACCCCTTTCGTTTTTAGTTCCTTGGGAAGCACTCGCCTTAACAATAGCTGCATTTACCGTTTTATTTCTTGTTATTTCATTTTTCACAAGCGTTTTTGTACGCACAAACAAACTGTTAGATTTGTTTCAGTCTACATCAAAACCAAAGCCTGAACCTAAAACCTCTATTATTTTATCATTACTGGCTGCTGGTTTATTAATTGGCGGCTATTACTTAGCGTGGACAGCAAACATGTATAATATTGGCTATCGCTTTTTTATCGTTATCCTTATGACGATTGTGGGAACTTATTTTTTCTATACGCAGCTAAGTGTTTTCTTATTAAAAATGTTCAAGAAAAACAAGCGCTTTTACTGGAATCATACTCGTCTTATTACCATTTCAGATTTAGCTTACAGAATGAAAGATAACGCTCGTATGTTTTTCATGGTAACAATCGTATCAACCGTTGCTTTTTGTGCAATTGGAACCTTATCGGCGATGGGAGGCTCAAAAAAGCTATTCGACGAACGTGCTCAAATTCCCGTTGTCTATCAATCATCGGATCAAAACCCGAACGAAAAAGCACAGGTACAAGTCATTCGAGATGATTTTAATAAAAACGACTTATCGTATAATGAAATCAAAGTAACGTTAATCGAACAAACAGGAAAAGAAACGAATAAAAAGGTTAAGCTTATCTCCTTGTCTGATTATAATGCGATGGCTATTGCAGCTCGTGAAAAACCACTTAAGTTAAAAGAAAATGAAGGTCATTATGTCAGCACAGTCACTTATAATACGTTTTTAGATGAAAAGATGAAACCCATTACTTTAAGTGAAAGCAATCTAACATTCAACGCAACAAAAATTATTGATGCACCTTACTTTTCTTCTGGAATGATCGGCTATGATTTGTACGTCATTCCAAATGAGCTTTATAAACAAATTAAAAACCCTACGTCAACAACTCACTATTACGGATTTGCAACTAAAGATTGGGTCGAAACAAAAGACATTGGCTTAAGTTTATATAACGGAGAAGACGGCATTTATACTAGGGATTATACGAGTGATCCAGCTTTCTATTTCTCATCAGCTGGATATGATTACAATATGATGATGGAAATGTATCGCACTGCTCTTTTCGTGGCACTTTTAGTCGGCTGTGTCTTCTTCATTGCAGCAGGAAGCTTTTTATACTTCCGTTTGTATACAGACCTTGACTATGATAAACGCCAGTATCAAATGATTGCAAAAGTTGGTTTAACTAAGTCTGAGCTCAATAAAATTATTACACCTCAGCTTGTTTTATTATTTTTTGTTCCCATTCTTGTAGCGTTTGTACACAGCGTGTTTGCGTTTAAAGCTCTTCAAGGCTTATTTGAATTCTCAGTTGTTAAGGAAACTGCAGTCGTTCTGCTTGGATTTGGAGCTGTTCAAGTAGTGTATTTCTTATTCATTCGCTTCCGTTATTTAAAACATATTAAAAAAGCTATTATGTAAATAAAAAAAGCGGACCCTATGCGTCCGCTTTTTCTTATACCATTGCTGGCTGTTTTTTTCTTTTTTCATCTTTTAATTTTTCAACAATATCTCGTGCCACCCATACGCCACAAGCACTTGCCTGAGCCAATCCTCGCGTGATGCCGGCTCCGTCTCCTCCAACATATAAGCCTGAAATCTCTGTTTCAAAGCGATCCGTTAGTTTTGGACGTGCAGAGTAAAACTTCGCTTCTACTCCGTAAAAAAGCGTGTGTTCAGAAGCTAAGCCTGGCGTTACATGATCTAATGCTTCCGTCATTTCAATTAGACTCTTCATTGTGTTGTAAGGAAGAACAAGCCCAAGATCTCCTGGGACTGCTTCTTTTAACGTTGGCTCTAAGAAACCTTCTTTAATACGAGCTGGTGTGGAGCGACGACCTTTTAGAATATCACCGTACTTCTGTACAACTAATCCCCCATTTGATAGCATATTTGCTAATCTTGATACTTCATGTGCATATTCATTTGGTTGATCAAACGGTTCTGAGAATTTATGAGATACAAGCAGCGCAAAGTTCGTATTCTTACTTCCAAGCTTCGGGTCTTTATAAGCGTGGCCGTTTGCAAGCATGATTCCAGAATGATTCTCAACAACTACATGTCCTGAGGGGTTGCTACAGAACGTTCTTACTCGCGTACCAACTGATGTATTATAAATGAATTTACCTTCGTATAGATGCTTATTAATCTCTTCCATTACGATATCTGAAGTCTCAACACGAACGCCAATATCAACTTGGTTGTTAATCATTTTTAATCGACGTTTTTTTAATAAGTCAGTCAGCCATTTTGAACCATCTCGCCCTGGAGATACTACCACTTTATCAGCAGTTAGCATTTCCCCATTTTTAAGCTCAATTCCGCGTACAATGTGCTTCCCATCAATTTTCTCTGTAACAAAATCAGCAACTTCTGTTTTATACTGCATGTCGATGCGTTCTTTTAAATATTCATAAATGCTTTTCAAAATTTCTAAATTTTGTTCCGTCCCTAAGTGACGAACTTGCGCACGCAGTAGTTTTAAGCCTGCTGCGTAGCCCCGTTTTTCAATTTCACGTACTTTATCAGTTAACGGGTCTGTAATCGAATCTGTTGCCCCGTGCTTTAAGTTAATTTCATCTACGTATTTAATTAAATCTACCACCTGTGATTCAGGGAGATAATCCGTCATCCATCCCCCAAATTCACTTGTAATATTGAATTTCCCATCTGAATATGCGCCTGCTCCACCAAATCCATTGGTAATTGAACAAGCGGGCAAACAGCCTGCAAAATCTTTTTTATTATTCGCCGGCGGACATTTCACAATTTTTTTCTGAAGAATCGGACAATTTCTTCGGTAAATATCGTGTCCTTTATCAATTAACAACACTTTTGCTTCAGGTAGTTTTAGCGTTAATTCATAACAAGTAAAAATTCCAGCTGGGCCTGCTCCTACAACAATTACATCATAGTTTTGATTCATCGATACATTCCCCCGTTAACCTTTTTATTTTTCATCAACCGTTTTTTATTTATTATTCGGTTATCTTCTAGCCATTTGATACTATATCAGACAAAAACGCTTACGTCAACAATAAACACGAACATTACAAAAAATTAAAAATATAACATTCGCCTTTTAAGCGCAAATAAAAAAACCAGCGAATAAATAGTACTGCTACTATACATTCACTGGCTCTTTTACATGCGGAATTGCAATTTCAACTTTTGTGCCCACTCCTATTTGACTTGTAAATGAAATATGCCCCTGATGTTGTTCAATAATTTGATAGCTAACCATTAGCCCTAAACCCGTTCCCGTTTGCTTTGTAGAAAAGAACGGTTCTCCTAAACGAGCTAATGATTGTTCGTCTATTCCGCAACCCTGATCTTCAATTGTTACTACGCCATATCCATTTCGTTTTTCTGTTCTAACCGTTACCACGCCTTTATCCATCGATTCCAATGAATTTTGAATAAGATTTATGAATACTTGCTTTAATGCATTTTCTTCACAGAGAATTTCAATATCCCCTTCGAGAAAGCTTTTGATTTCACTATTCTTATAGTTTGCATGAGTAGTAAGCAATAACGTTACATGACTTAAAATTTGGTGAAGGCTCTTTTTCTTAAAAGGATGCTCACTTTTAGGTTTTGCTAACGTTAAAAATTCTTGGATAATTGATTCAACGCGATTCAGCTCTTCTAGCATAATATCATGATAAGATTTATTATATTGCTGAGATGCATTTAATAGCTGCACAAACCCTTTAACTGCAGTCAATGGATTTCTTATTTCATGCGCTACGCCCGCTGCTAGCTTGCTCACCATCATGAGTTTTTCAGATTTACTTGCCATTTCATCATACTTCTTCCGATCCGTTACATCACGAATAATATACTGAATAGCATCCTCGCCTTTAAATTTAATTTTCGTTGCGGAAGATTCAATACTCACAACTCCACGCTTAGTCAATAACTTCACTTCTGCACGAGGACGAATAGACATTCCTTTCATCAGCTGATTCATTCGTTTTTTAACGATTTCTAGATGTTCTGGATGAATAAAATGAAGCCAATATCGTCCTAGATAGTCCTCTTTTTTAGTTCCTCCAAGCATGCCCACACCAGCGGGGTTAATGTACTGAATCTTTCCTTCTTGGGTGACAATAAAAGCATCTTGACTCTGCTTTACAAACTGTTTGTACTGCTTCATTTTCCGAATAACTTCCTCTTGTTTTTCAAAACTAGAAGAAAATTCTTTCCACTGCACAACAAGAAGATGCGGCTGCTCTTTCATTCTCTGAATATGAATATGTACGGGTACTTGTTGGTTTATTTGCTTGTTTAACACAACCACTTCTTCTTCATGACTATGGAGAGGAGCAATATCAGCTTTTTTAATTAAAAACTGACTACTATGCTGAAAAACATTGGAAGAAAGAAGTTGCTTTTTCTCCTTCTTAAATAGATGTGCACAAGCATCATTTCAAGCTTGAACTTCTCCATTAAGATCCATGATAAGCATGGGTGTTAACGACATTAAAAATAGCTGTTCATATAGCCTTTCTTGGTCCATATATTCACCTTCAGTTATTAGGATAGTAATTATAGTATAATATGGAAAAAGAACATTTGGCAAAATATTTTTATTTTTTCAAACAAAAATATTGTCTTACTCTCTACATAAACAGAGCTCTTTTCACCCCGAAGTATGAAAAGAGCTCTTTAAATAAACTAGCAGATGCAGCTGCATCCAATAATAACCAATAAAATAAACAGCACAAGAATTAATGCAAATGAATTTCCTAACCCACAGTGGTGGTGATACCCCCCAACCGGATATTGACATTGATCATAACAACCATAATTATACATAGCAATCTCTCCTCATTCGTGATATTCGTTTAGCACATTGTTACTTTATGTTTTGAAAATGCGATGTGTATGTGCGAATACCCATTTTCACTCTCCTTTTTTCGTCTGTAAGCTCTTTGTTCCAAGAAGAATAAAACAAAAAAGTGTTACAAATAAAAAAACGGCCCAGTGCTGCTTCATGATTGTAAGTAGGAAGCCTACATATGGAAGATGATAAGAATACACTCCCATTATGCTTTCATCGGGCAAGTGGTTATTCGCTTTCATTACTATTAATGAATCTTGTTGATTAACTAGTACAACTCCTTCGGTATCTATATCTTGTGATGACTGAAACACAACCACTGATCCACTAGGAATTCCTGGTCCATTTTCTTGCTGTAAGGTTACAGTAAATCCAAAGAGAGCCGGCAGTAAACTCGCGACAATGAGGGTGAAAACAACAGCATAACACACAAGTACATACCGAAAGACGGTGAACCACACGCTTCCTTTCATAATGCAGTCACCCCTTTTCGTAAATTAGTAACTAAAATGATAAGACAATGAAATGCAGTAATAGAAGAATGAACCCAAATCCAATGAGCATGATTTTGAGCATCTTCTCATAAAACAACTTCATCCTCTTCACCTCTTTTGCCTATAACCATTATTCATTAACGGTTATGCTTCATTCTATTCAATTAAAAGCAAGATGAAAGTTGGTCAATTGTTTCACAGCATAATTTATGAGTTTTAGCATATGTTTGGTTACGTATAGACATCTTTTTCCTACTCCGTATAACAGAGGAGCTGAACGCATGGCTAATTATTCATTTGACCAATACATTAAAAAAGCAATGAAATATGATTTTTTATCAAACTACTATAAATATAGCGATCCTTCCCGTCACATTGCTTATTACGAAAAGCATTTATATTATGTGCAGCAAGCAATTTTAGCAGGTAAAAATGCACAAGGGTCACGAATAGCTAAACCAATGGCTAGAATTTTCCACGCTTCTCCCGATGCACCGTCCGTCGATATTTATTTAAATGGCCGACGTATCATTAGGAATCTCACTTACAAACAAGAAACTGATTATTTACCGTTAGGGGACCCGGGTCGCTACACAATCTCAATTTATCCTGCTGGCCAAACCGAAAAACCTTTACTCACAAAGTCGTTTACGTTTGAAGGGAACCAAAAATATACGGTTGCTGCCGTAAATAATTTAAATCAGCTAGAATTACTTTTTATTTATGATGATAGTAAAGTTCCAGATGGCGAAACAAAAATGAGGTTTATTCATTTGTCTCCTGATGCACCAGCAGTTGATATTGCTGCTCGGGGTGGAGACGTGATCTTTTCTGACGTTACGTTTAAAGAAATTACTAAATATCTAGGATTATCTCCAATGTTTGTACAGCTTGATGTACGCATAGCAGGAACAGATGATGTTGTTTTATCTATCCCACCTCTCAGCCTGCGTCCAAACCGAGCTTATACCGTTTATGCTGTCGGCTACGCACAAGGAAATCCTGCATTAGAAGCCTTAATTTCACAAGATCGCTAACACAAAAAAGCTCTCAGTAATAAACTATTACTGAGAGCTTTTTTGCTATTCTTTCTTTGAAATTAACTTGACTCGTATATCATCATTTTCTAAGTCAAACTTCTCAACTTTCACATTAAAATCTGTTTGAAGCTCCATCTCTTGAAGAGCCACATATACAGACTCGCTCTTCGGATCAATTGTCACCCATTCAGGAAGGTTAAAATTATTATTAACATAGCGAAGTACTGTTTTTACCGGGAGCTGGATTTTTCCAATCGATAGTGTTTCTTGTTCAAGAACAATATCTCCATTATCTTGCACTTCAGGAGTAAAGGTCATTCGAATATCAATATCGTCCCCAAAAACCTCGATGGTTCCGTCTAGCTGCACAACATCTGTTAGCGTGATATCGTAATTAAGAGGCTGATTATTAAGCTCTCTTTTTAAGTATTTATCAATAAGTATATTTAAATCTTCTTTTTTAGCTAAAATCGTTAGTTCAGCATCTCCCTCTATTTCACCAGACTTCAGCGGTGTTACTTCATCAGCCGGTTGAAAAATAAGACCAATGATTATAACCGCTAAGAGAAGGTTAACGCTTAATAATCCAATAAATAACCATTTCCACTTCTTCATTTCATAAGCTCCTTACTCGTTTCCGTTCAGTTCTTCTTCCCGTGCTTTCTCTTTGTTTTGTCCCAATAAAGGATCTTCTTCTTCCATTGCATCGCTAATACGTTCCGCCATTAATTCATACCCTTTTTTATTAGGATGAAACTCATCTTTTCCTAAAAGATTGTCAGAAGAATCGTAAAAGACATCATCAATTTTAACATATGTTACGTTTTCATAATTCATTGCTACTTGTTGACTTGCTTGGTTCCATTCATCAATTACAACATTAATCTCTTTCATATCGCTTAGCGTTTTAAAAAATGGATTATAAAATCCTATTAAGTAAATATGTGCATTTGGATTTAGCTTTCGAATTCGTTGAAAAACCTCATTTAAACGTTTTTCATATTTTGATTTTTCTGTTTCAAATGTTTTAATTGAAATATCGTAAAAATAGTCTCTCACAACTTTCATTACGTCGTTACCGCCAATTGTAACATAAATCATATCTGCTCTTGAAACTTTGCTCGCAATTGATGGATCCTTTAATCTTGCCAACAGCTGGTCCGTACGGTTTCCTTTTTTACCCAGGTTAGAAATTGTTACATTTTCCACTTCGTTTTGCTTGGCAATATACTGTTCAATAAAAGGTACGTATCCACCTTTTTTGGATTCATCTCCTATACCTTCCGTTAACGAATCACCTATCGCAACAGCTTCTAATTCTACAGGGAAAAAGCCCTTTGGTATTTGTTCCTTTTCTGTAAGCTGCACTTCTTTTTGATCTACAACGTCTTCTTGATTGACAAGAACGGTAGGCTGAGAACAGCTAGCTAAAGTGACAGAGCACACGCTTGCCACGATTATTTTTCTCCATTTTTTCATCACAACACCTACTTACTATGCTGTATTCTAGTTGTCGCCTTACTTGACTAGATTTACTATAGCGCATTTATATATCTTTATATAGTAACATACATTGTCAAGGAAGGTCTTTCCCATGCTTATAGTATATGTAGAAAAATGGATAAGAATGTTTATTCTAAAAAAAGGTAACCATGAATTAAAATACAACTTTTAACTCATAGATACCTTCTTTTTACTTACTTAACGTTTTCATATCTTTAATAATTTCGTCATACGGAGTATCTCCCACACCACTATAAGACTTCATAACGGTACCTTCTTTGTCGATTAAATAAAAAGTTGTAGCATGGATAACTTGCGGATCATTTTCTGGCTTTTTAACAACAGCTTTAAATTGGTCCAACGCAAATTTTTCGATTTCTTGTTGTGTATAACCCGTTAGAAAGTGCCAATTCGAAAGGTCCGCATTAAATTTTGCGGCAAACTCCTTCAGTTTATCGGGTGAATCGTTTTCAGGATCTACGCTAAAAGAAATAAAGTTGGCATCGAGTCCCTCTTCTTTCACCATTTTCTGAAGCTTAGCCATATGAGCAGTCATTGGTGGACAAACCGTTTCACAGTTGGTAAAAATAAAGTTAGAGACCCAGACCTTCCCCTTAAGATCATCTAGGCTAACTTCTTTATTCTCCTGATTTGTATAAATAAAAGAATTGAGCTTCCAGTTTAAAGGGTCTTTAATTTGTGAGCCACAAGCTGCTAAAACGATAACTAAAACCAAATACAGCAGCATAAGCTTTTGATTGTTGTTTTTCAATATTTTCTCCTCCGATACAATGGTTTACGTTTTATATGCTGGTATTGAAACAATAAACGTAGATCCTTTTCCTTTCTCACTTTCAACAGTAATCTTGCCTCTCATTTCTTCTACAATTTGGTATGATACCATTAACCCAATCCCTGTCCCTTTTTCTTTTAATGAGTAAAAAGCTGTTCCTAGTCTATCTAACTCTTGTTGGGTCATTCCTTCACCAGTATCTTTAATTGCAATATGAACTTGATTATCTTTTACATTAATAGACACAGAAAGCTTTCCACCATCTTGCATAGCTTCAATACCATTTTTCATAATGTTGAGAAGCACTTGGTTAAATTCATTCTTATTGCCTCGAACGTATGCTAACTGATTCGTTTGAATTTCAATTTCAATATTGCTTGTTAACAGTGCATATGAAGATAATAAATCTACTAAACTTGTTACGCTTAGGATGCAGTCAATGATATCTACTTCTTTTACCCCTGGACGTGCTAAGGATAAATAATCATTAATAATAACCTCGGCTCGATCCATTTCGCTAATCATTAAATGAATATAACCTATCTCTGCTTTTGTTAGCTTTTGGTTATCTTGAAACAGCTGTAAAAAACCTTTTACCACGGTCATCGGGTTTCGAATTTCATGTGCGACAGATGCAGCTAGCTGACCAATTGCATTCATCTTTTCTGCACGCTGAAGCTCCTTTTGAAGTTTCGTTCGTTCCATAATAATTTCAAGCTCATCCAAAGCTTTTTCCAAGTCTCCACTAGACTCCAAACTCGGTTGTTTTACTGCTAACTGCTCTTTTGTAGCAGCAACCTGCTGAAACAAATGCTGTAACCTTTGGGTCATTACATTAAACTGCTGGCTGATTTGACCGATTTCTGAAGCATCTTTCTGCTGCAATTTAACTTGAAAGTTACCATGACTAACCGATTTAATACCTTCTACTAGTTCTTTAAGAGGAGCCATAACCACGCGTAGACCCCGATCTTGAATAAAAATAATAATCGTAAATAGAAAAACAAGAGCAATAAATAGTAACGAAAACAAGCGCTGCTGATAGGTTGTCATTACGCTAGCATCAACATCAATTACAAGCATAGCAATGACTTCGCCTTTTTCATTTAAAATGGGAGAAAAGGCAGTAATCCACGTGCCAAACTGATCCGTATATGTATCTGTTACCGCTTCCGTTTTTTCTGTTTTCGCTTTCATAAAATGGGTATAAAACTCTTTTTCGCCATAATAGATCATGGAAGGTGTAAGCTGTTGACGCACCTTTTGATTAGCAGTAACAACTATTTTAAATCCATGATTTTCATAAGGTTCTACTGTAAATAGATGACCTTGTAAATATTCTGGACTTGCTTTATAAATACGCTCAAACTGTTTCTCTATCCCTGTTCGAGCTAAAGAGCTAGGTAAATCTTCTGCCTTAACAAATTGCGTAACCTCATTAGGAGATAACGTCTCTTTCCAAAGCTTTGTTGTCGTTAGTGCATTCTGAGTGAGTAGCTGCTTGGTCGTTACGTTTTGGAGATAGTAGCTAACCGAAGCTGTCCCAACTCCAACAATAATAACAATTAACATGGAGAACAAAACAGTTTTGTTAAACACGCTTAAGTTTCGAATATAATTTCTCATGTTTGCACTCCATATAGAAATTTTTGCTAAACATACGATGGTTACTTTCTCACTATTATAACATCTTTTCACCACTATTAACGTTGAAGTCTATATGATTTTTCCAACAAAAAAGTGACCTGCTCACCAGACAGATCACTTTCAGTTTATTCAGCAAAGTACATAAATCCAATCGCACCAACTCCTGTATGAGTAGAAATAACAGGTGTTGTTTCTTCAATTGTAAAATCTTCATAGCCACAGGCAGCAATTATCGATTCTCTTAGCTTTTGAGCTAGTTCAAATCCTTCCGCATGAACCAATCCGATTCCTTTAATTTGCTTACCTGCCGTTTCCTCCATGATTTGCTTTGTCAAAAATTTCACGATTTGAGAATGACTTCTAACTTTTGCAACAGGCGTATACACACCATCAGCAAGTGAAGCAATAGGCTTAATATTTAGTAGAGAACCAATTAGCGCTTTACCTCGACCAATTCGTCCACCTTTTATTAAGTTTTCTAACGTATCAACTACAACAAACAGCGTCGTATTACGGCGAATTTCATCCAAACGTTGGACAATTTCATTCATTTCACACCCTTGTTGAATCATATCAAGAGCTTCAAACACCTGAAAGGAGAGAGCTTTTGAGATATACATAGAATCCACTACGGTAATATTCCCATCTACCATCTTAGCAGCACTTTCTGCAGAACGTACTGTACCACTCATACCACCTGTCATATGAATTGATAAAACATCGTACCCTTCATTCACTAGGCGCTCGTATACTTCAACAAAGGCTCCAACCGCTGGCTGGGAGCTCTTTGGTAATACATCAGACCTTTTCATCTTTTCAATAAAATCACTTGGCGTTATTTCAACTCGATCTAAATATGTTTCATTATCAATATTAATCGATAACGGGACAATCTCAATACCATATTGAGCTGCTTGCTCTACGGTTAAATCTATCGTTGAATCCGTTACCACTTTAATTTTCGTCATGAGTTCACCCCTACAAAATCCTTTGCGCTCATTATAGCATTGTTCTAAACTTGATTACAGTAATATTCTAAAGTACTTATTATCAAGCTAGTATAATACAACTATTTCACGTAAAACATAAAAAAGTTGACTACGCTGAAAAATTCAGAATAGTCAACTTTTTCTCTTTAAGCATTATGTTTTAATGCGTCAGACTTAAATAGCTGTTCATAATCTTTCCATTTCAACACGCGTTTTAAATATTCTTGAAACGAGTAGGTTTTTTTCGGCATTGATTTCTTCATAATGTCTGTTATTAAGGTATTTAACTTTACAGAGATCATAAACCGAAATGTGCTATCTTCCTCCAATACTGGAATATCAATAATTTTTACTTTTTGACCATTCTCATGTTTAAATTCAAGGCTTTTCAATAGCAAGGCGATCAACCCTCTTTTTACCCGTTTCTTTTATTATACATGGTAAACTAATTACTTGTCTTTTCATTTTTACTTTATTTTTAGAAAAAATGTCTCATAGACATCTTAGACATCTTAGACATCTTATTCGACGTACAATGAGACATTCCTTTGTAATGCTGTTATTTTATTACAGGTTATTGCATCAATCTTAAATGAATAAATGGAACAAGCTGCTTTCTTTATTAATTTCCGTATAAGGAAATCCTTTTTTATCCATTCGACTAATTAATGGATAATAATCTTCTTTATGTTTTAATTCGATGCCAACCAATGCTGGGCCGCTATCTTTGTTATTTTTTTTCGTATATTCAAAGCGTGAAATGTCATCATTTGGTCCAAGCACTTCGTCTAAAAATTCTCGTAGTGCTCCTGCTCTCTGAGGGAAGTTCACAATAAAATAATGCTGCAAACCTTCATACATCATGGAACGTTCTTTGATTTCTTGCATGCGACCAATATCATTATTCCCTCCACTGATAACGCACACCACTGTTTTACCTTTAATTTGTTCGCGATAAGAGTCTAAAGCGGCAATAGAAAGCGCACCGGCTGGCTCTGCAATAATCGCATTTTCATTATACAGAGATAAAATGGTTGTACAGACTTTCCCTTCAGGAACAATAACGATATCATCAACCACTTCTCGGCTGATTTCGTAGGATACGCTACCAACGGTCTTTACGGCTGCTCCATCTACAAACGGGTCAATGGCCTCAAGGGTTACGACTTCTCCTCTATCAAAAGACGTTTGCATTCCAGCTGCGCCGGCTGGCTCTACGCCAATGACTGCTGTTTTAGGAGAAATGCTTTTCACATAAGTCCCTACACCTGAAATTAGACCGCCTCCCCCAATACTTCCAAACACATAGTCAATTTCGTCTTCACAATCGTTAAACATTTCAACAGCAACCGTTCCTTGTCCCGCAATTACATCAACGTCGTTAAAAGGGTGAATAAACGTTCTTTTTTCTTCTTCACTGCACTGAATAGCTGTTTCATACGAATCATCGAACGTATCACCTGTTAAAACAATCTTTACATTGTCTCTCCCTAAAAATTTAACTTGGTTGACCTTCTGTCGAGGAGTAGTGCTAGGCATGAAAATTTTCCCATCAATGTTCAAGTGGCGACAAGCGTAAGCCACTCCCTGTGCGTGATTACCGGCGCTTGCACACGCAATTCCATGCTCTAATTCCTGCTTTGTCAATTGCTTAATTCGATTATACGCTCCTCGAATTTTAAATGAACGAACGACTTGCAGATCTTCACGCTTCAAGTACACATTACATTCATAACGCTCAGAAAGCACCTCGTTGCGCTGTAGTGGTGTATGTACAACAACATCTTTAATCATTTGATTCGCAATCATGATGTCCTCTAACTGTACATGTTTTGTTCGATTATCTACTTGTTGTTTCATAACCAACTTCCTTCCTCTTCCTACCTTTTTTTAATTTGTACATTATATCACATAAAATTTAGAAAAATCATTATTTTTAGTTAATCTTTTGATTTTTTTTAATTAGCATCTTTTCACCAGTATAGTAAACAGTAAAAAAGAAAGATAGAAAGCTGGTGATTAACATGGAGTATACGTTACAAAGCATTGATAGTGCCATTCCTTGTGAAGTAACTATTGATGATGATAACGGACGATACATGCTGAGGAATGCGGATACAAGTGGAGAAATATTTAACTCAGCTTCTGAGCTTACACAGTGGGTCCAACAACATTGGAATGAACAACAATTTGTAAACCCAGAAGAATTCAGACAGTTAGTTCATCATTTACAGGAATTTATTGAACAAAAAAAGAGTTTGGGACATAACAAAATGATTGCTTCTAAGAGACGAACAATAGCTGTTCCAATCTTTTTGGTTTGTCTCAACACGTTCGTTCCATTGCGCTACGGCCACTCGCTTTCCGCGGGGAGGAACCTGAGCTTCCTCGCTGCGCTGTGGGATCTCAGTTTTCCCTCTCTTTCCCGCAGGAGTCGAGTGTCCTACGCTCCATTCCACCCTGTTTCCAACATTGTTTTCACAATCAACAAAAAACCTGAACGATTAAAAGTGAGAAACTCTCAATCGTTCAGGTTTATCATTGGCTGAATTACTTATGTCCCAGCCTCTTTTTGATTGAACTTGATGATGATTATTTTAAGCTTGAATAATTCGCTCACGAACTTGATGATGAATCACGTTTGGATCACTTCCTGCATCTAAATCCGTTGTAACTTGGGGTAAAATCCGTATGGTTACATCTGCTTTTTGAAATCCAACTTTACATTGTTCCATAATGTTCGATATTCCTTGAATAGCAACAGGTACAATTGGCACCTTAGCATCTAATGCAATTCTTATACTTCCTTTTTTAAACTCACCATTTCCTTTGCCTTTACTCCGTGTTCCCTCTGGAAAAATGACCATTGAATGTCCCTCTTTAAGTAGACAAACACTATCTTTTAAAGCTTGAACCGATGCTCTGCGATTGACCCAATCAATAAACATACTCACTTGCTATGGGTAGTTATTTCATTATGCACGTTCGTACACTGTAAAGTAGTAGGCATAAGGATTTTTTTCATCCTTAACACCTTGCTTTCTTGATACTTCTCTCCAAACAGATGAATCAATTTCAGGAAAGTATGTATCTCCTTCAAACACCTCGTCGATATGCGTAACGTATAAACGAGTCGCCACATGCATAGTTTGCTCATACACTGTTGCGCCACCAATCACAAACAGTTCACTTTCTCCTTCAAGCGATACTAGTTCATCAACAGAGTGAATAACTTTTACACCTTCATGGTGATAGTCTTTATTTCCTGTTAAAATAACGTTGTTTCGATTTGGAAGAGGTTTACCAATTGATTCAAACGTTTTTCGCCCCATTACAATTGTGTGACCCGTTGTGGTTTGTTTGAAATACTGTAAATCAGCTGGCAAACGCCAAGGTAAATCGTTTTCTTTTCCAATCAAGCAGTTGTTGTCCATTGCTACAATTAACGAAATCATACGCTAACGGCCCCTTTAATGTGAGGATGCGGATCATACTCAACAAGCTCGAAATCTTCAAATTTAAAGTCAAAGATAGATTTGACATCTGGATTAATCTTCATTTTTGGTAAGGAGCGAGGTTCACGCGTTAGCTGAAGATTTACTTGTTCAAGATGGTTTGTATAAATATGAGCATCACCAAACGTATGAACAAAATCACCTGGTTCTAAATCACACACTTGCGCAACCATCATTGTCAGAAGCGCATAGGATGCAATATTAAAAGGTACGCCTAAAAAAATATCGGCTGATCGTTGATATAGCTGACAAGATAATTTACCGTCTGCTACGTAAAATTGGAATAAGCAATGGCATGGCGGCAGCGCCATGTTATCAACATCCGCAACGTTCCACGCGCTTATCATCAACCTTCTTGAATCCGGATTATTTTTAATTTGATGAATGACATTTGTGATTTGATCAATCGTACTTCCTTCTGGTGTTGGCCAAGAGCGCCATTGGTGACCATAGACAGGACCTAATTCTCCGTTTTCATCAGCCCATTCGTTCCAAATACGTACACCGTTATCTTGTAAATATTTGATGTTTGTATCACCGCTTAAAAACCATAATAATTCATGAATAATTGATTTTAAATGAAGTTTTTTTGTGGTTAAAGCAGGAAAACCTTCTTGGAGGTTAAATCGCATTTGATAGCCAAATGTACTAATTGTTCCTGTTCCTGTCCGATCTTCTTTTTTCGTTCCATGTTTTAATACATGTTCACATAAGTCGAGATATTGTTTCACTTCCGACACTTCCTTTTTCAAAAGTCTTTCTCTATTGTATAGGCGATTTTTTCTCATGTCTATGAGAAAGTGCAGGGTTTCTCATAGAAAAAAGCTGGGACATAACGAACTGATTCCTTCTGGGAGACGAATCATCCTGTTTCTAAACGATGTAGGTTGTTGTAAGAACACATTCGTTCGGTTGCGCCACAGACACTCGCTTTCCCGCAGGATTCAAATGTCCTACGCTCCATTCCACTCTGTTTTCAAAATTGTTTTCCGAACCAACAAAAAAATCCGAACTATAAAAAGTAGGTAACTTTAAATAGCTCGGATAGATCATTGGCTGAAATTCTTATGACCCAGCCTCTTTTCATCAATTAAATACAATTGTTCGATTACCGTAAACTAAAATTCGATCTTCTAAATGCCACTTTACTGCTCTTGCTAAGACAGTACGCTCAATTAAGCGTCCTTTTTTCTTCAGCTCTTCCGCATCATCTCGGTGATTTACTCGTTCGATATCTTGTTCAATAATGGGTCCTTCGTCTAGATCATCCGTTACGTAGTGTGAGGTAGCACCAATTAACTTAACACCACGCTTGTATGCTCGCTCGTATGGCTTTGCACCAATAAAAGCAGGTAAGAACGAATGATGAATATTAATGATACGATATGGATTCTCTGCTACAAATGTCGGCGTTAAAATCTGCATATAACGTGCTAAGATAATTAAATCTATGTTGTAGTCCTTCAATAATTGTAGCTGCTGTGCTTCCGCTTCAGCACGAATTTCTTTTGTTGCAGGAATATGATAGAACGGAATACCAAAAGATTCAACGACTTCACGCGCATCTTCGTGATTACTAACGACTACAGCAATATCGCTCATTAAATCACCGCTTTCCCATGCCCATAGGAGTTCTAATAAACAATGTAGCTCTTTTGATACAAAGACCGCCGTTCGTTTTAAACGATGTGCGTACGTGAATTTCGCTTCCATTGAAAATGATTCTGCAATTGATTGGAAAGCTTCTTCCATTGCTGATCCTTTTTCATCCAAGCGGTCGCATTCAAATTCAAAACGAATAAAAAATGTTCCACCTTCTGGATTGGTTGAATGCTGACTAGACTCTACGATATTTGCTCCTTGTTCAAATAAAAACGTAGATACAGCTGACACAATTCCAGGCTGATCTGAACAGCTGATTAACAACCGACCTCTGTTTTTATACTTTTCTTTGTATGATGTTACATGTTGCTCAATGTGCGATTTCATAAAGTTCCCTCTCTCTTTGAATGTACAGACTATTCTATCATTATAATGAAAGTCTACCGATTATCAAGCGTCATTCTTATTTTTAGAGTAAGGATTCGATTCTTCTCCATGCTGAAGCTCTGCTAGCTTCGCGTAATGAGGCTTCATACTATTCATAATATCTCGATAGACGGGCAGAATTTTTTTATATACTTCCACATTTTCAGGAATTGGCTTTAGGTGTGTAGTTTTCCCAACCATCTTCTCTACAACGTTTACCGATTCAACTTCATCAATTGCATAAAGGCCTAGTACGGCTGCGCCAAGACAAGAGCTTTCAAAACTTTCTGGAATTCTTACTTCTGCATTAAAAATGTCAGCCATCATTTGCTTCCATACTTCAGAGCGAGCAAATCCACCTGAAGCTTTAATTTCACGAGCAGGCCCAATTAATTCTTCAAGAGGCTCTAACACCGTGTATAAGTTGTACATAATCCCTTCCAAAACCGCGCGAATCATGTGCTCCTTACCATGATGAAGAGACAGTCCGGTGAATGAACCCCTCGCGTCTGCATCCCATAAAGGAGCCCGCTCTCCTGATAAATAAGGATGAAAAATGAGTCCTCCAGCTCCAGGGGGAATCGTATCAGCCATTTTCGTAAGTAAATCATATACGTTAACATCTAAGCGTTCGGCAACTGCAGCTTCGCTTTTGGCCAATTCATCTTTTGCCCATCGTAAAATCATCCCACCGTTATTAATAGGGCCGCCTACAACCCAGAGATCGTCGGTAAATGCATAACAAAATGTTCGGCCCTCTTTATCTAGAACAGGCTCTTTTGTAACCGCTCGAACTGCTCCACTCGTGCCAATTGTAATGGCAATTTCACCTTGGTCGATAGCATCTAAGCCCAAGTTAGACAATACGCCATCGCTTGCCCCTATTACAAAAGGCGTGTCTTCATTAATTTTAAGCGTGTGAGCAAGTTCGCTTTTAATGCCTTTGCTCACATGAGTTGCTGGCACAATCGTGGATAGTTGCAAAGGAGAGATTTCTGCATTTGTTAACGCAACTTCATCCCATTGTTTTGTTTCTAAATTAAGCATGCCTGTTGCAGAAGCAATGGAGTAATCCACTATATACTCATCAAATAATTTATGGAATATATATTCTTTAATTGAAATAAATTTAGCTGTTTTTTCAAAGATTTCTGGGTGCTCATGCTTTAACCATTTAATCTTAACAAGAGGTGACATAGGATGAAGAGGCATACCCGTTCGCTTGTATAGTTCCATTCGTTGATTACAAAGCTTATCTGCATATGTAGCCGCTCGCTTATCAGCCCATGTTATACAATTTGTAAGTGGCTCACCACTTTCATCAACAGCAATAAGGCTATGCATCGCGCTGCTAAAAGATACAACTTTTAAATCTTCTTTATTTACCTTTCCCTTTGCCACTACTTTCTTAATTGTTGATAGGACAGCTGCAAAAATCTCATCTGGCTTCTGTTCAGCTGTTAGGGCATCCGGCGTATGAAGAGGATACCCAACATGATGTGACTCCTTCACTTTTCCATCAGCAGTAAATAAAACCGACTTTGTTGTTGTTGTTCCAATATCAACACCTATCATATATATTGTCACGTTACTTAACACCAACCTTTTCTCTCTGCGTTCTTTATTTATGAGGTTTTCCTAAAATGATTTAAACCATGCTTCTGCAGACGAATTACACATTACTCTTTTACCTGATGCCTTGCATTTAAAACATAAAAACAGGTTGGGATATAACGAAATGATGGCTTTTCCAAGACGAATTATGCCTTTTTTAAAGTATTAGGCTACAATAACCAGTTTGTTTCCTATCGCTGCAGACACTCGCTTTCCTCGGGGAGGAGTTACGTGTCCTACGCTTCATTCCACTAGGTTTTTTCAACTTGTTTTTGGAATGAACAAAAAGATACCCAAACTATCAAAAGTCGTTAACTTCTAATAATTCGGATATCTCGTTAGCTAAAACACTTATGTTTCTGCCTCTTTATATTTAGACTTGTTTTATAACTGCAACTTCATGAAGCGCATTCCTTACTTCCCCATGTTCACTCGCATGTGGTCGATCTTCACCGTCATTGTACCCGTAATCAAACATACGATTTCGGTTTAATGCGAGCTTAGTCACAGATGGACGAAGCAAATCAAACAGTTCAAAGCGCTCTTGAAGCTTTGGAAATTGCTTTTGATATTCAAGTATTTCACTTCTAACACTATTCCAGAATTGATATTCACTTATTCCTTCTTTATTTTCAAGCACTTTCGCTAAATAACGAAAGTGACAAATAAATAAACCTGTTAGGATAAATTGTGTTAAGCCATCTGGTTTCTCGCTCCGCAATACAGCTTTTAATTCGGGCGTTAAACTTTGTAATTCTTTAAATGATTGATCACTAATATTTACGTCATCAACAAAATCTTTCATAATAATGCGGACTGGCTTACCTTCTTTTAAGACAAGAACTGTATTTTGACCATGAGGTGAGAACACCGTTCCATATTGATATAAGTAATGTAATAACGGCGGAAGAGTTGCGCTCATTAATGCTTCTACCCACTGTGAAGCAGATAAGGCAGACTGTTCTATATAAGACGATACCAATGCTTTACCCTTAGAGTCCACATGCAAGAGTGCTGCTAGCGTAATAGCTTGCTCTCCTTCTTCTAACTCTTGATAAATACTTTCTCTCCACACGACGCCAAGCATTTCTAAATATTGATAAGGAGCATCTTTCATTGCTGCAAATGTCGGATGGTCTACATTTAAAGTGGCTACTTCTCCTAACAAGCCTACTTTACATATGTCTCGCAAGAATGAATCATTGTCGCGAATGTCTTTTATATGCTTTGTTACCTGAGGTGCAATAACCGTCCGTTCACTCGGAAGACCTCGATATACAAGCGTATTTAAAATGCTCATTGGTAGCTTTACATGATATTTATTGCGATTTGTTGTATTAACAAATGTGCGAATTGACTGCTGCGGAAGATAATAATCATCTCCTTCCCCCATTGGGACAATGAGATTTTCCGCTAAATAGTGTGCATATAGAGGGATAATCATGTTCTTCCACTGCCATTCATGAACAGGTAGATAATAATAGTCTGCTGGTTGTAAACCTTTTTCCTGCAATTGATTTTCAAATACTTCTACTGTTTTTTCACCTAGCTCTTGTTCCATTACTTGTTGGAACTGAAGTGATGTGAGTGAATGGAAAGAGCTCACAGTTTTCGACACAGCAATCCATGATAACTGAATTTTTTGCTTTTGTTCCGGAGCAAATTTCATATAGTCATTATAGTTAAAACCAATTCGTCCTTTGTTATATGTAATCCAAGGGTGTCCCGTCATTTCACCTTCAAGCTCTGCGTAGTCAAGATTTGCTAGTTCATCAGCACTGAGACGTTCTTGTAAATGAAGATCAGCCACAAGGGTATGCATATACTCTTTAGCTAAATGTCCAGCTGTTGAAAACGACATTTCATCAAGGTCAGACAGACTAATTAATAGCTGTAGTGCTCTTGAAGAGTTAATCAGCATATTATTTTCTTCTATATAAATTGTTTCTACTAACACTTCATAACTATCAAACAAGCGCTTTTTCGCTTCAAACCGATAGACAATTCCACGAGGGTCTTTCCATTCATACAACGAGCTTTCCTCGTTTACCTTCACCTCGTGTGGAGTAATAATATTTTCATACATAAACTCCTCTAACATTTTAGCAAGCAATTGATTATTTGCTTTATTCCAGCGCTCTTTTGTAAATACCGTTAAATTCGTATCTGTTATTTTCATCCTTTATTCTCCTTTACCGGTTTATAGAATTTTAACCTCTGCTGAGCCATGATAAATGATAGAACTGCTGCCAGTAATACCATTCCACCACCAATAAGAGGTATATGTAGCTTGCCATTTTGAACAAGTATTAGCGCAAGTAGCGGCGCTAAAAGCAAGCCAACATTTTGTGCCGTTAGCATCCAACTATAATAAGAAACCGTCTCCGCATTGCTTTGCTTAAACAGATAAAGATCGATAATTAGGCAACTTTGAAATACAAGTAGTAGAAGTGAAAAAGCTAGAAACATGGAAAAGCTGCTGCTTTCACTCAACATCCATTTACAAATGGATATACTAACAAGAGCATAGACGCTCACTTTTTCAATCTTCCACTTTTTTAAAAGCAACCCCCAAATTGGTGTCATAATAATGACGACTATTCGACAACAAATAATAAATAAGGATGTTGCCTGTAAGCCATTAACTTGAAAGAAATCTGTGAAAAATTGGGGGTGAAAAGGTGACAGAAGAACTTCTGACACCACCGTCATAAACAAGCACGTAAATATAATCCACGAGCGAATCATTTTACTTTACACACCAAACTGTTGAAATACATTCTTACTATAAACTTTATAAATTTCTTTTCCTGCAATTTGATTAATAATAATCGCATTCCGGTAAGGACCAAGCCCTAAATCTGGAGCTCCCACGCCGTGTGTATGAAGTTCTCCATTTTGAATAAACAAATTGGCTTCAACGGGTTGAGTCCTGACTTTGAACTGCTCATCAATTTGCAACTGCCCACTTTCATCAACTAGTAGATGAGATTGTAAACTTTCTAAGCATGATGGAAAGCTGCTAGCATATCCTGTAGCCATAATAACAACATCACTTTTCAACTCTTTCACTTCATCTTGCTCATATTGATAAAGGGTGAGTTTATAGCCAGTTTCTTCTCGACTAACACTTTGAACCTCCGTTAGTGCTTGCATATGAATAGGAGAAGCTTTTCCACCAACGGTTCGTTCATACAAATGTTCATAAATGTCAGCAATCGTATCAAAGCTAATTCCTTTATATAAGAGAGCTTGATTTTTTAACACATCTCTTTTTTTATCCTGATTTAAGTGATAGAAATAACGCGTGTATTCTGGTGAAAAATGCTCTAACCCGAGCTTTGAATACTCCATTGGATAAAACCCTTTAGACCTTGTATACCAATGGAGTTCATAGTTGTTTTCCTCTTGATGTTGCAACAAGTCATACACAACTTCAGCGGCACTTTGCCCAGAACCAACGACCGTAATATGACGAGCTTTAACTGTTTCATCACGATTTTGCTTATAGCAAGCCGAATGATAGAATCGATTATTTTGCAAATCTTTAAAATCAGCTGGAACGGTTGGATTTGTACCTACCCCTACTACTACATTTTTCGCGTAGTAAACAGTTGATTCACCATCTTCCTCAACTATTACTTTATATAGCTGCTCTTCTTCTATTTCAATTTTCTGAACCCTGCTGTTGAATTGTAGCCCTTTTAACTGACTAGCCACCCATTGACAATAGTGATTATATTCAGTTCGTGGAATGTGAAATTTTTCAAAGAAATAAAACTGATACAATCGCGCATGCTCGTGTAAATAACGTAAAAAGCTATACGGGCTGGACGGATTAACCATTGTCACTAAGTCCGCCATAAACGGAACTTGTAGCGTGGCTCCTTCTAAAAGCATACCCGGATGCCAGTTAAACTGAGACTTTTGATCAAAGCATTTATACGAGTATTCTGTTTCTTCTAATAAAGCTGCTAGGCCAAGGTTAAATGGCCCAATGCCCACTCCAATAACCTCTAAAATTCTCCTTGAATCCATGCGTTCCACCTACTTTGAAACACTTCTTGTTGACAATAAAGAAGCATTGCTGTTTTATCAGGAAGATCTACCGTCTTTAACTGTTGAAATCCACACTTTTCAAAAACATAAATCATCTTTTCATTTCGAATATCCGGTTCAGCCATAATACGCTTGGTTTCTGTCACTTCAAACATTCTCTTCATGAGCGTTAGCATTAATGGATAAATAAACCCCTTGCCAAGATAATTTGGCTCGCCAATCAATAGATGAATGCCTTGATCTCCTTTCTCATAGTCATAATAATGACGGATTAGATCTTGGGAGACGATATACGACTCCCAGTAGCTCATCGCTTGCCCATCTATTTCACCAATTAATAATTGCTGATGTTTGTTCGCTAAAAAACGTTTTAAATGAGAGGCATACTCGGCTCTTGGCTTGTCCAAACTCCAAAACGGAATGACGTGGTCTTGATGCATCCAGCTATGCAAGCGGTCAAAATCTTGTTCATACGTTACATAGCGAAACGTAATTTCTTTTTTTGTGTTGGTATCCCATACTGTAATAGGGTAGTCACTTTGAGCCAGTACCATCATTTATATACACCTTCTAGAACCGCAAGCGGATTCGTAACGTCTACGTAAACAGATTGTGTTTCTAGACTTCCAACTAGTTCATCCATATCATGAACGCGCGTTAATAAATTGGCTTTGCAAGGCAAACTCTCTTGAGAAAGCATACTCTTGACTAGATTTGTATGATCATTCTTTGCATATTCTGAAATGACCGTACGCATCTGTTCAATCAACTTGCTTTCTTCAATTAGTCCACTTGTACCAAAAGCATTAATTAAGCCAAATAAATGATTAAAGATAACATAATAACGGAATCTTTCTTCAGCAACCGCATCATCACAAACTGTATCGCTCATCTGATTCAAGTCTTTGACAAGCTTTTTGAGGCTTTCTTGTTTAGAGCGCATAAAATAATATCCTTGGTTATCACGATAATAAAACGCTTGTGGATAGCCTTCTTTTGTCAATTTGATAATCGAGTTTTGTTGATGAGCTTCAAGCGCAATTCCTTTTTCTGTATACAGCCACATCATTGGCTTTAATGAAATGTCTAAATACTGCTTAAACCAATCTTGACTAACAGCTTCCAGTGATCGATTTTCAGCTTTGGCTAAACGATGAACAATCTCTTGAAGCTGTGTATGATGACGATACACATGATCTTGACACAAACTCGCTAAAAGAGTCGTTGAATCACCTTGTGAGCCTTTAAAAGGGTTTTCTCGAATCACAACCTCAAAGCCAATCTCTTCTTCACCAAGCGTTACGTATGCAAAATCTTTAATAATGTGAAAAGCAGGATGATAAATTTGTAGCTCTTCTTCTAAACCAGCACGTAAAAGTTCCGTTACCTCTACACCTCGGTACAGCTCTTTTCGTTTGTTGACTCGAAGTGAATTTGTAATTTTTACTGGTATCGAAAACTTATACATGACGTCTGCGCTTGAGTTATATACAGTTCGTACAGAAGAAGTAGGATAAAACGCTTGCCCTTGAGGACCTAGATATGAAAGTCTCCCGCTTTGAATCCAATCACAAACTTCTGATTTCCCAAGTAAATATCTTGCTTGAAGTGGATGCATTGGAATCAATACATTCTCATCGTCTTGGCAATAGTTAGTTTTGAATTCATCTGATACTTCTTCATCTTCTACCAACTGCTTTTTAATAACTAACCTTGCTTGTTCCAGCGCAGACCCCTCTTTGACCAATGAAGCTTCTGCGTAAAAATAGTGTAGTTGAAACTTCCCCTTTAGCTCTGGAGCAAATATTGTTTCTTCTTCAGGCAAAATGCCTTGTCTGCTTTTTGGGGTTGGATGAAGCTGATGTCCAATTAAAAGTGCTTGTTCTGATTGTAAAAAGCTTTTATCAGCCCCGTAACACTCTTGAAGTTCCGCTTGTCTCACTTCGATAAATTGCTTCATATTTTCGTAGCTTAATAGCACGCGAACAATCAATTCGTTTATTTGAAGCAAGTCTTCCGTTACTTCTTTCATTAGCAGCGCTAATAGCGTTAACAAATCTAGCTCCTGGCGCTGATGACCTTCTACTTGGTATGCCATTTGCTCGTTTAATAAATGACGCCCTGTTAGAGAACGATAATAAGCTGGGAAATAGAGCGTGACGGGCTGCTTTTCCAGGGTTAAAATAAGTTCTTCACCTTCCCCTACTTTTATCCATTTCCCCTTTCCTGTTTCTCTGACATAGCAGTTCACTACATTTTGCATTGTAATAAAATTAGCTGATTGTTGCGCATTCACGTAATGCTTCCTCCTTCTGCTCCAACTCGTTTCCAAGCTGAATCACTTCTTTTATAAGTTGTTTTAGGTTCTCTAACTCAATCATTGGATTCAACATTGTTACTTTTAAACATGCTTCTTGGTTTACTTTTGTTTTCGCTATAATATACGTTCCTTTTTCATATAACTGCTGCTGGATCATTGTATTAATCTTATTTTCAATATACTTTTGATTTTCCGCACTTTTCGCTATCCTTTTACACTGATACTTAAATACAACAGCGTTCATCATCGGTTCGTTCATAACTTTAACCATTGAATTTTCTTGTAAGTATCCAGCTAGCTGTCTCGCATTTTGAATAGTTTGGTCAATCAATTTACCAAAGGCTGATGTGCCCATCATTTGAAACGTTAGCCAAACTTTGAGAGCATCAAACCGTTTAGTTGTTTGAATACTGCGGTTAACAAGGTGAAGATGCTCATCTTCTTCTGGATTTAAGTAATCTGCATAAAGCTGAATATGCTGAAAAGCTGTTTCAGCTTTCACAAAGAAAGCACCACAGCTAATGGGCTGATAAAACCATTTATGAAAATCAATCGTAATAGAGTCTGCAAGCTTTAACTCTTGAACTAGGTGTCTATTAGCTTTTGAAAACAACAGGCCGCCTCCATACGCAGCATCGGCATGAATCCACATATCATAAGTTGCTGCCAGCTGATGAATATCATGAAGAGAATCAATACTTCCAAAATCAGTGGTTCCAATTGTGGCTACAATAGCCATCGGAAGCTCTCCACTTTCTTTAGAAAGCTCTACCTTTGCACATAAATCATCCATGCACATCTCGTAGCGTTCATTTGTTTTAACTGGAATAACTGCATTCATCCCTAAACCAAGCTGCGCAGCGGATTGCTGAACCGTAAAGTGCGCTTTTTCAGAACAAAAGATTCGCAGTTTATTTGCTTCAGGGGGTAGACCTTCTTCCTGTACATTTGCTTTAAGCTTTCGCTTACAATAATCATTGCGAGCTAGTAGCATCCCCATATAATTTGACTGCGTGCCACCGCTTGTAAATACGCCACTTGCGGTTTCTTCATAGCCGATTTGTTTAACGCACTCTTTAATAACTGCGTCTTCTATATAAGTCGCAATTGGACTTTGGTCCCAAGAGTCCATCGATTGGTTGAGAGCTGTGATAAAGACTTCTGCGACCAAAGCAGGTATAGCTGGTGGACAATGCAAATGCGCCATTGCTCCAGTATGAGAAATATGCAGAGAATGCCTTAAAACAAGCTGTTCTATTGACTTTTTCAGTTCTGCGAACGCACGTCCATTTTCTTTGAATGTCATTTCATCATTAAAGTGTTCAAAGCGATCTTCTAGCTCCCAATGATGATAAGGCTTTTCAATTGTTTCATAATAGTTCGAAATCATCTCTATAGACTGATTCATTAACTGCTTATACGTTCTTACGCTTTGATTGTCCTTAGATAGAAACCATTGTTGATAATCTTGTTCCATCTTACCTTGTCACCCACTTAGCTTCTGCTGCTTTTACCGCTTCTTTAAAGCGCTCTAGCACATCATCAGCCTGAGCTTGACTTAAAATTAAAGGTGGTAATAAGCGAATGACTGCTCCATGTCTGCCTCCAACTTCTAGGATAACCCCTCGCTTAAAGCACTCTTGCTGAATCACCTTCGCTAGCTCTCCATTTCCAGGATGGGTTCCAATCTTATTTGCCGGCTTAGACCAATCGATGATTTCCACTCCAATCATTAACCCTCGACCACGAACATCTCCAATAGAAAAGCTATCGGACTGGATGGCTTTTAACTGCATTTGCATGTATATTCCAAGATCATGCGCATGTGCATCTAAAGCATGCTCTTTCACAAAGCTAAGCGTTGCTTTTCCCGTTGCCATTGCGAGCTGATTACCACGAAAAGTTCCAATATGAGCACCTGGTTCCCACTGATCCAACGCTTTATCGTATACAACAACAGATAGTGGTAAGCTACCCCCGATTGCTTTTGACAGCACAAGAACATCGGGCTCAATATCAGCATGCTGAAAAGCAAACATTTTACCCGTTCGACCAATTCCAGTTTGCACTTCATCAATAATTAACGGAATTTGACGCTCTTTTGTGATACGACGAAGCTCTTTCAACCACGCGATAGGAGCAGGTACTGAACCTCCTTCACCTTGAACAACTTCAACTACAATTCCTGCTGGTTTAACAATACCGCTTTCTGGATCGTCTAATAAGTTTTCAATGTATGTGCTAATTGCTTCATGACCACCTTCACCGATTCCAAAAGGACAACGATATTCGTAAGGATAAGGTAAGAAATGTGTATCTGGAACTAAAGCATGAATGCGCGCTTTAGGGCTTGTTGTTCCGCTAATACTTAATGTGCCGTGAGTAGAACCATGGTAGCCGCCTTGGAACGATAAAATTGTGCGGTTCCCCGTAGCCGTCTTTACAAGCTTTAACGCTGCTTCAATGGCGTCTCCACCCGTAGGTCCACAAAACTGCACTTTTGCTTTTTGGGCAAAATTAGCTGGTAAACTTGCAAACAACTCATCTACGAACGCTTCTTTAACCGGCGTAGTTAAATCTAATGTATGTAAAGGAATACGATCAGCTAGTACCTGTTGAATCGCTTCATGGACTACTTCATGATTATGACCAAGCGCTAAAGTGCCCGCTCCTGCTAAACAATCAATATACTCTTTGCCGTTCATATCTGTGATGATGGCTCCCTCCGCTTTTTGAATAGCAATTGGAATTCTTCTTGGATAAGATCTTGCATTCGATTCTCGAAGTTCTTGCTGTGAAAGTAACGCTTCGTTTGTAGATTGATTTGTTATTGAAATAGACATGAATAATCCTCCTATTTTTTAAATGATAATGATTTTCATTACTAATTACATGTATAAGGATAAATGATAATGATTTTCAACGTCAACTAATTTTCTAAAAATATGCATTTTTTCCTAAACTCATCTGTGTTAACTGGCAGTTTTTAATGCTGATTCTACTAAAAAAAGTGCTACTTTACTTCGTAGCACTTTTTCTCTTATTGCATTTTATTCATAATTTCTTTTGCTTTTTGCACACTTTTCTCATTTATTGGCTGTGTATATTGGCAATTAACTCGTATACCTGCTCCAATGCATACTTCTGTTAGATTGGTAACCGATAGAAAAGTCTGTAAATTTTCTGGTTTTAACCCCTTGGCTCCGACAAATATAAGATTTTCGTTTCTCATTTGACGCAACATTTTTTTGATTTGTGGAATTCCGTTTAACGCACTTTTATCAGCTCCAGACGTCATAACCCGCTTTATTTCTGGATAATTCAATAATTTTCGAAGCCCTTCTTCTTGATTATGTAAGTCATCAAAAGCTAAGTTAAACGTCACATCCATTCCTTTAGAAGCACTTAGTAAAGCTTTTAACGCCTCTTCATCAATGGTTTTCTCTGACGTTAAACAGCCCAAGATTACTCCTTCCACTCCCAGTTTCCTTGCTTCTTCGATATCATGAACCATCGTTTGAATATCGTCTTCATTGTATTGATACGACTGATTATGAGGTCGAATCATTACGTATACAGGAAGGGTAATCGCTTTTTTTATTTGTTTAATTAACCCATAGCTTGGGGTAATGCCACCTTCATTAATACTCGTGCAAATACTAATTCGATCTGCCCCATTCTCTTGAGCTAGCTTTGCATCATGCAATGTCGTCGCAATCACATCTATCATTACAATAAACATCCTTTCTTCTTCATTAATCTAGAACATAGTAAACTCTCTTCAATATCGTACCATGCTTGAAAAGATGTCTTTTTCCTTACGAACAAAAAACGTCAGGTATAACCGTTGAAAACTTGGTTATTTCTCATGACGTTTTTATTATAAAAATGCAACAATTATACTCTATAACTTTAGAATCCTAGCTTTTTAACCATTTTTATTAGAAGTATCCGGGACTTCGCTTATTCGCATTATGCATTGGATGCATAGGCATCATGGACTTAGAAGGCATCTGTACGTTTTCACCTTGTACAAGTGGTGCATTCATACTTTGATTCATTGCAGGCATCAAATTGCTAGGCTTCTGACCGCATCCACAGTCTGCTCCTCCTGACATCGACATCCCCTGCATTGGTGGCATTTCTGGCATCGGCATTCCCTGCATTGGCATTCCTTGCATCAGCACTCCTTGCATTGGCATTCCTTGCATCAGCACTCCTTGCATTGGCATTTCTTGCATTGGCATTTCTTGCATCGGCATTCCCTGCATTGGCATTCCTTGCATCGGCATTCCTTGCATTGGCATTTCTGGCATTGGCACTCCTTGCATCGGCATTCCCTGCATTGGCATTCCTTGCATCGACATTCCTTGCATCGACATTCCTTGCATCGGCATTCCTTGCATCGGCATTTCTTGCATCGGCATTCCTTGCATCGGCATTCCTTGCATCGGCATTCCTTGCATCGGCATTCCTTGCATCGGCATTCCTTGTGTCGGTTGATTCATTCGAGGATCGTGCATTGGAGTTGGTAAACTTCCATATACATGTTTCATTTATAGGGCTCCTTCCGTTACTATTACCGTTTTAACATATTCACCTTTCTTTCCGTTCGAATTTCGTCCTATTAAAAATGGGCAACATATTAAAACTTGGGCAATCGAATTATTTATGTTTATACTAGATAGCAAACTATTGAAAGAAAGGATGTTTATGATGGCTAATCCAACCATTGAATCTCTCATTAAAGAAGTAAACCCTACCGCAATTTATTGGAATACTAACTATGAACCAGATATAAAACAGCAAGAGCAACTTTTAATTCGCCTCTGTGATAAGTATGGGATTACAGCTCGTCAATTCGAAGGTTTTTTACTAAAAGAGCCTTCCTCCATAAAAAAAACAAACCCAAAAATGAGACTTTGTATCTATCGAAAGAACGTCTCTTTTGGGTTTTCTTTCTACCAAGAACTGTTTAAAATGAGGTATAATATAACATAGAGCCTATATTTTACCTTACGGAAGATTGGAGTGATTCTATGCCTGTTTGTTCATCTTGCGGTTATCAAGAAGAATATAATTTTTGCAGAATGTGTGGTACACCTGTAAAATATCAATTTAACGAAAACCAAGTGTTATCTTTTCATCAGCTAAAAGATCGAATCATTACAGATAATATGCGAGATTTAATCACCGTTGTGGACCAGCATGGGCATTTAATTTATAACTCCCCTTCTCATTTATCCGTATTAGGTTATTTACCAACAGAAGAAGGACAGTCTTTAAACTTTAGCGTAATACATCCTGATGATATAGATCAGATACGACATAAATTAAATCAAGTGTTTTCATTAAAAGTTGAAATGAGTGCAGAATATCGTTTACTAAAAGACGACGGCTCTTATATTTGGGTTGAAGGGCGAGGGATTCCATCTGTAAAAGATAATCAAGTAACCTACGTTGTTATTACCGCTCGTGATATTCAAGCTCGTAAAGAAGCGGAAGAGCATTTAAAGCAAAGTGAAATTCGCCATCGCTTAATTCTCTCTCACACGCACGATTTAATTTGCGTAGTCGGAATCGATGGTTGCTATGAATATGCTTCACCCTCTTACCAGTACACACTCGGCCTTCTTCCTTGTTCCTTAATTGGGAAGGATGTACTTCTTCATGTACATGAAGATGATCATACAAAAGTAGCAACCGGAATTGAAAACATGAAGTTAACAAAAACAGCAAGTACTTTTCATTATCGAAATCTACATGCTAATGGCACTTCTATTTTGCTTGAAGGAAAAGGCGTACCTATTGTTAATGATGGAAAAGTTGAAGGTTTTGTGTTCGTCTCTCGTGATATAACAGAACAGCGAAAGCTTGAAGAAATGATGAGAAATGCTGAAAAATTATCAGCAATTGGGGAATTAGCTGCAAGTATTGCTCATGAAATTAGAAATCCTTTAACCACGATTAAAGGTTTCTTACAACTGTTTAGTGAAGAATATCAAAGTGCTCAGGATATTGCTTATCGTCGCATGATGCAAAGTGAAATTGATCAAATTGAACAAATTGTAAATGAATTTATGAGTTTAGCCAAACAAGAAGTTCGACCTTACGAGCCCATTGATTTACTTGCTTTATTGAAAGATGTGACAAAACGCTTCTCCCAAGCTTTTATACACCAAGGCATTAAAGTGGTTTATGAATACAATACTGCTCACGGTAACTTTGTCATTCATGGACAACCCCATCAATTAAAGCTGGTATTTATACATGTCATTCAAAATGCAATTGATGCGATGCCTCTTGGAGGACAAATTACGGTCTCTTTTAACAAGATAAATCAACAGCACGTTACTATTCAAATTATGGACAATGGTTGTGGCATGGATGCTGATCGAATAAAAAAAATTGGTCAACCTTTTTATACAACAAAAGAGCACGGCGTTGGATTAGGCTTAACTATTTGTAATAAGGTTATACTTGAGCATAAAGGTACACTTAGCGTAACAAGCATGCTTCAAGAAGGTACAACAATTGACGTTATATTACCGATTACACATGTTGAAGCCAATTCTATCTTAATGTTAAAAACCCCGACTAGTTAAGTCGGGGTTTTTAACATTAAAACAGCTGAGAATATAAGCTATATTTGTACAAGAAATAAATGATAAGACCTATTGCTATGTAAAAGATAAGCTGTTCTGAAGGTTTCCCTGTTTCGTATGTGAGAGGCGATTTTATTTTCTTTCGTACAATGGGCCAAAATAAAGGCACACCTCTTTTTGAAAAGAAGTCGCCTATTACATGAAAGATATAGCCACACGCTATCCCAAACAACCATTCATATGAATATAGCTGATATAAATAAAAAATAAGTCCACAAACAAGAAGTGAATGTGTAATTCCACGATGCCCAAAAATGCTTTTAATTACTTTTGCAAGCCCAAACGATCTTCGTCCAACGTATGAGTTTGGCTCATCGATATCGGGGAGCAATGATCCAATGGCTATGCCTACGACGTATGGAAAAGTAAAAGCGACATCTGTCTGAATCGCTACTCCTGCACCGGCAGCAATCGATGTTGCAATATGTGTATGGTATCTCAATTTTGCCACCTTCTTTCTTATTCAATTTATGAACGAAAACTCAAAAACAGATACATACGTTCGCTCATGGTTAACTATAAGTGAAGGTGGCAAAATTGTCAAAGAAATCTCAAACTATGACACTTGCATACCGATTAAACCTACAGCCATGACTAAGAAGCCAATCAGTGCGCGCTTTCCATTTTGCTTTGCTTGTCCACTTTTATTAATGATGGCATACACAAATGTACAAGCATACAGTGCAAAAGTTAAAAATCCTAGTATTGTGACGTACATAAACATGTTTTTTCTCCTTTATCACCAGTGTATCCTTTTAGGATAGCTTCTTCGAAATAGAAAATCTAGCCTTTAGACAAAACTCATTTTATTTTTCTCATTCAACATGGTCATACTACTTAAAAAGGAGGAATAAAAAATGCATACAGAACAATTGCAGGATGTCTTTGACTACTATGGATTACAACCTTTATATCATAAATTTGAGTACTCGTTTAAAGCAATGGGACTATTTCAATCTATCCCCCATCATATGATTGAAGACTTTTTGGATACTTACTCTTGTGAAACATTTGATACTTTTTCCTTTGAAGAGTTTTGTTTTTTGTTTTTAGACTTTAAACATTACGTTCAAGATGATTCTTCTTAGGATCTGTCTTTTTACTAAATTTGACTAAAAGGTCCTTTTTCTTTTAATAACTTTCTAGTATACTAAGTTTAAGAAACCGTTTTCACAACACTTAGTAAAGGACTGATACGATGATTACATTTTTACTTTCGTTTGTGCTATTACTCATTGGGTATTCGACTTATGGAAAAGTAGTCGAGCGCGTATTTGGAGTGAAAGATTCTCGACCAACTCCTGCCTATGCAATGAAAGATGGCATTGACTACGTACCGATGAATAATAAGAAGAATTCTTTAATTCAACTATTAAATATTGCCGGTGTTGGTCCAATTTTCGGACCTATTATGGGAGCGCTTTATGGTCCCGTAGCGTTTGTTTGGATTGTAATTGGAGCAATCTTTGCAGGTGCTGTACATGATTATTTAACTGGTATGATTTCCATTCGAAACCGTGGTGCTCATATTCCTGAATTAGCTGGAAAATTTTTAGGAACTTTTTCAAAACACATTGTAAACGTTTTCTCGATTTTACTACTCATTTTAGTCGGAACTGTATTTATTACATCACCAGCGGCTTTAATCAATGACTTAGCCAATGGAACCATTCCGCTGACTATCATTATCTTTGCTATTTTCGTTTATTATATTCTTTCTACAATTTTACCGATTGATAAAATTATTGGACGTATTTATCCAATCTTTGGTGCATTTCTAATTATCAGCGCAGTTGGTGTAGGAGCCATGCTTGTTGTAACAGGGGCACCTATTCCAGAGTTAACGTTTACAAATATGCATCCTGATAACATTCCAATTTTCCCACTCTTATTTTTAACGATTTCTTGTGGTGCATTATCAGGCTTTCACGCCACGCAATCACCAATTATTTCACGTACATTGCAAAATGAAAAATCCGGGCGCAAAATTTTCTACGGTATGATGATTGCAGAAGCTGCAATTGCAATGATTTGGGCTGCGGCAGCTATGAGTTTGTTTGATGGTCGTGATTTAAATAGTATTATTAACAGTGGTGGCCCAGCAGCCATTGTATCTGAAGTATCAACGTTGATGCTTGGTGCAATTGGGGGTACGCTTGCTATTATCGGAGTCATTATTTTGCCTATTACATCAGGCGATACGGCTTTCCGCTCCGCTCGTATGATCATCGCTGATTATCTGAATTTTTCGCAAATTAAGTTGCCGAATCGTTTAATCATCGCTGCACCTTTATTTGTTATTGCATTTATCTTAACTAAAATTGATTTCACGTTGTTATGGCGCTACTTCTCATGGGCTAACCAGTCAACAGCAGTCATTGCCCTATGGATCGCATCGATGTATCTCATTGTAAAAGGGGCTAATCATTGGATTTCAACGATTCCAGCATTGTTTATGACGATGGCAACGACAACTTATATTATGAATGCACCAATCGGATTTAATTTACCAATAACCGTATCTTATATAATTGCATTTGCAGTAAGCATTATCTTTTTATTTTTATTCTTTAAAAAGGCAAAACAAAATATCGCAAGCGGCTTGGAAATTGACTATACACATCCAAAGTCACCCAATCAAGCAGCTGGATAACAAAAAGGTAGCTCCCATATTTTCTGGGAGCTACCTTTTTTCACTTGTTAAATTAAAGTCCTAATGAGATGTATTTTACTTCTAAGTATTCCTCAATTCCAAAGTGGCTTCCTTCTCTACCAAGTCCACTTTCTTTAAAGCCACCAAACGGAGCTTGTGGTGTTGATGGCAGGCCATCATTTAACCCCACAATTCCATATTCAAGAGCTTCTGCAATACGGATTGCTTCTGAGATATTTTCAGTAAATACGTATGCTGCTAAACCAAATGGTGAATTATTCGCACGACGAATTACTTCTGCTTCATCTCGATAAGTAGCGATTGGAGCGATTGGTCCAAACGTTTCTTCATACATACAAAGCATTTCATCTGTAGCGCCTTTGACAACAGTTGGCTCTACAAACAAACCACTTCCTTTTGTTAAAACAGATCCACCAGTGACAACATCTCCACCTTTTTCTACTGCGTCATCTAACTGCTTCTGAACTTTTTCTAACGCTTTTTCGTCGATTAGCGGTCCAATATCTGTTCCTTCTTCTAAACCGTTACCAATCTTTAGCTGTGAAACTGCTTGTGCAAATTGCTTTGTAAACTCCTCTGCAACTTTTTCGTGCACATAAATACGGTTCGTACATACGCATGTTTGACCAGCATTGCGGAATTTAGATGCGATAGCATTTGTTACTGCTTTATCTAAATCTGCGCTTTCTGTTACGATAAACGGTGCATGTCCACCAAGCTCAAGTGATACTTTTTTCATTGTATCTGCTGCGCCTTTCATCAATAGCTTTCCAACAGCTGTTGAACCTGTAAATGACAGTTTACGAACACGACCATCTTCCATCCAAGCTTCACCAATTGATTTCGCATCTCCGGCAACGACGTTAATTACTCCTTTTGGAATACCTGCTTCCGTTGCTAATTCAGCTAAGCGTAATGCAGTTAAAGGAGTTTGTTCAGCTGGCTTAATGACAGCCGTACAACCTGCCGCCAAAGCAGGAGCAACTTTACGTGTGATCATTGCAGCAGGAAAGTTCCAAGGCGTAATAGCCGCCATTACACCAACTGGTTGTTTATGAACAAATAAGCGCTTGTTCGGAGCTGATGCCGGAATTGTTTCACCGTATATTCGCTTACCTTCCTCTGCATACCATGATACAAATCCGTTCGCATATCCAATTTCACCTTTTGCTTCTTTTAATGGTTTTCCTTGCTCAATTGTCATTGTTTCAGCTAATTCGTCGGTATACTCTTCAATTAGCTGATGCCATTTC
Source organism: Bacillus sp. VT 712 (assembly GCF_001614195.1). Lineage (NCBI taxonomy): Bacteria > Bacillati > Bacillota > Bacilli > Caryophanales > Bacillaceae > Bacillus > Bacillus sp. VT 712. Next base: position 65,037 of record NZ_LWBK01000017.1, read on the forward strand.
ATTAATAATTTTCCGCGTTCTTCTGCTGTTTTCTTGGACCATTCTAAAAATGCTTCGTATGCTGCATCTGCTGCCAATTTTGCTTCTTTAGCCCCACCTTTGGCAACTGAAGCTACCACTTCATTTGTAGCTGGATTCACAACGTCGAACGTTTCAGACGTTTTTACCCACTCACCGTTAATATATAGATTTGCTTGTTTCATGAATGATCACTCCTTTAATTAATTTTCGCATCAACCGAGCTGTCGGTATCGTTTACTTGTATTTCTTCGTCATTGCTATGATAAACCCCTTTGTTCATCTTAATAAAGAAATATGCTCCGATAAGCGTCCAGCCTAGTACCATAATCCACTCATACGGCCAAATAAGAGCAGCTGGCATTCCAGGCATATATAATGCAATGAATCCAATGCTAAAGATGACTCCTAACCAACCGATAAAAGTTGTTTTTCCTGCTTTAAATGGACGATCCATTTGCGGTTCTTTTTTACGTAAAGCTACAAACGATAACGCAACCATTAAGTAAGCTATAACGATTCCTAATCCACCTGCATCTACAATCCATACAAGTGCAGGTCTGCCCAATAATGGAGCAAACACTGCTAATGCCCCTAAAAAAATGACCGCATTGGAAGGTGTATTATATTTAGGATGAAGGCGACCAAACCATGCTGGCAACATTCCATCTTGGGCCATCGCATAAATAACACGGCTTCCCCCGATAATAAATGCGTTCCAACTCGTCACAATTCCTGCAATACCGCCAATGATCAAAATTTTCCCGAATAATGGTGAATTAAATGCTGCCGCCATCGCATCAGCAGTTGCTAATTGCGAAATTTCTAGAGCGCCTTTATCTAATGCCATCCCTACGCCCAAAGCAATAAACATATAAAATACAATTGCAGCACTTACAGAAATAATTAAAATCTTACCAATTTCTCTTGCCGGTAAATTAGCTTCTTCTGCTACTTGAGGAATAACATCAAAACCAACGAATAAGAACGGTACCATGACTAGTACGGTCATGATGCCACCTGCTCCCCCAATAAATAATGGGTCCAAGTTCTTTGTATCTCCGTTAATTCCTGACCCAAAAATTAAAAGAATACCAATACCAACAATTGCGACTGTTAGTACAACCTGTAAAAAGGCCGCTGTTTTGAGACCAAAATAGTTGATGGCTGTTAAAATAATGGCTCCTACACTTCCAACTAATACCCACGTTAAGTAAACATCCCAGCCGTTTATTGTCCATAAATATCCTGTTTGATAATTAGGAATTAAGTAGTCTAGAACCGTAGGAAGCGCTACTGCTTCAAACGTTACTACAGATACATACCCTAAAACGATTGCCCATGAACCTACAAACGAAGCCTTTTTTCCAAGGCCTCTTTTTACAAATACATGCTCTCCGCCTACCTTTGGCATAGCTGATGCTAATTCAGCATAAGTAAGTCCTACAAAAATAACGAGTAATCCTCCAACTAAAAAAGCAATTAACGTTCCTAATGACCCAGCCGAATTTAGCCAAGTACCTGATAGTACGACCCAACCCCAGCCTAACATGGCTCCAATAGCTAAACATAATACATCGAATTTTGATAACACCTTATCCAATTGCTTAGGTTGCTTGCTCATCTCCTTCATCCATCCCCTCTAGATACTTCCTTATTTTTCGATTCGCTTGTGACTGACTAATCCCTAATTGCTCTGCAACTTTGTAAGAAGATTCGTACTTTTCATAAGCTTCGACCACCATTTTTCTCTCTATTTCTTCTACGACTTCTGGCAATGTACGATTGTGTTTATGAACTGAAAAGTCCTGTTCGAATGGTAAATCTTTTAGCGTTACTACATTGTCACTTGTAACGACAAGACGTTCAATCATATTTTCAACTTCTCGCACATTCCCCTTCCACTCCTGTCTACTAAACGCATCCAATGCTTTTGGTGAAAGCTCCACTTTGCGGTCATACACTGCATTAAAATGATTTAAAAACTGATAGACCAGCGGTAAAATATCTTCTGCCCGTTCACGTAAAGGAGGAATTGTGATGGGGACTACATTCAAACGATAATATAAGTCTCTTCGAAATAACCCTTTGTCCACCATCGCCTCCAAATCTTGATTGGTTGCAGCAATAATGCGCACATCTACTGGAATTGTTTTACTTGAACCGACAGGCCGAATGGTGCGGTCTTGAAGCACATGAAGCAATTTACTTTGTGCTTGTAACGATAGTTCACCAACTTCATCTAAAAACAAGGTTCCTCCGTTTGATAGCTCGATAATACCTTTTTTCCCTTCACGAAACGCTCCTGTAAATGTTCCACCTTGATAACCGAACAGCTCCGATTCAATTAGCTGATCTGGTAAAGCAGCACAGTTAATTTCATAATAAGGAGCACTCTTTCTAACACTTAGCTGCTGAATTAATTTTGCCACCCTACTCTTTCCAACACCCGTTTCTCCAAGTAAAAGAACGGTTGTATGAACAGAAGCAATTCGTTGAACAATAGCAAACACTTTCTTCATTGCTTTGCTATTGGTAACAATGCCCTCTAGCTCTACAGAATCAGACATCTCTTTTTGGTAACTCTCCAGCTGCTCTTCCATCTGTTCTACTTTATTTTTCAACTGCATTAAATCCGTTAAATCACGGGAATAGCTAATGACGCTTTTCAACTGCTTACTTTCATCAAAAACGGGACGAGTCCGAACATGCAAATACCTACCTGAACTTGTTTTTTGCACAAGTTCTAGCGATGTATTGGATTCAATTACCTGAAGCGTCGCCGAGGGATAAAAAATCCCCATTTCTTGAAGCTCCTTTACGTGCTTTCCAATAAACTCTTCCGCTTTCAGATGGTAATTTTTTTCACACTGTGAATTTACCATCACGACATAACCTTGCGCATCCGTAACAAAAACTTCATCAAAGGATGACTCAAAGATATCGTAAAGTTCTTGATTCATATAAGACATATTCTCGCTGTTGCTCATTAACTAAATCACCTTTTCATCAAAAATAGTATTCATTCATTTTATCAGAAAAGTTTGGTAACGAAAATGGTACTTCTATTAAGAGACAAAGGACAAGCGGGTGGCCCTTGTCTCACCATTCTTATTTTTATACATTCACGAGTTGTTGTACACTTGCAGCTAACGATTCTTCCACAATTTGCAGCCCTTCTTCAAGCTGTTCATCCGTGATGACAATCGGCATTAAGAAGCGAAGTACGTTGCCATAAACCCCTGCACTTAGCAACAATAACCCTCTTTTATTTGCTTCTTGCACAACTTTTTGCGTTAATTCTTTATTTGGCTCTTTTTTAACACGATCTTTTACTAATTCTACGGCGCACATTGATCCAAGACCGCGGATATCGCCAATTACATCATAGCTTTCGCTTAACTTTTCAAAGCGTGCGCGCACAATTTCTCCAAGAACATCACTGCGCTCGTTTAGCCCTTCTTCTTCAATAATATCTAATACAGCTAACGCTGCTTCACAGCCTAAAGGACTTCCGCTATACGTTCCACCAAGTTCCCCAGGATTAGATTCGTCCATAATTTCAGCTCGGCCAATAACGCCACTAATTGGTACGCCAGCACCTAATGATTTTGATACTGTGATCAAATCCGGCTCAACATCAAAGTGCTCAATTCCAAAATAACGACCTGTTCGTGCAAAACCGGCTTGAATTTCATCTGAAACAAATAAAATTCCATTCTCTTTACATACGTTATATACTTCCTGAACGAAGCGCTTGCCAGGAACGATAAAGCCACCTTCTCCTTGAATTGGTTCCATAACTACTGCTGCTACTGTTTCAGGTGCTACTTCATTATTCAAGAAGTTTTTAAACTCTGAAATGATATAGTCCTCATAAGCTTCTTCAGTTAACCCCTCTGGTCTACGGTATGCATAAGGATAAGGAGCTTTGTATACCTCTGGAGCAAATGGTCCGAACTCAAACTTATACGGTTTTACCTTGCTTGTCATCGTCATTGTCATTAATGTACGTCCATGGAAACCACGAGTAAACGAAATGATGCCTTGACGTTTTGTATATTTACGAGCAATTTTCACAGCATTTTCCACTGCTTCAGCACCGCTGTTTAACAATAATACTTTTTTATCAAAGTTTCCTGGTGCAATAGCTGCTAATCGTTCACACAATGCTACGTATGATTCATACATCACTACATTAAAACCTGTGTGGATGAATCGATCAACTTGCTTATGAAGCGCTTCTTTTACTTTTGGATGTCCATGACCGACATTAATTGTTCCGATAGCACCAACAAAATCGATAAACGTATTGCCGTCAACATCTGTTACTAAAGCACCTTCTGCCTTTTCAGCAAATGTTGGAATACCGTAACTCACACCTTTTGGCACAGCTTTATGTCTACGCTCTAATAGTTGTTTTGCATTTTTACCCGGAAAGTTTTTATCTACCTGACTGAATTGTCTGCTCATTATAATCTTCCTTTCACTAGTTAATTTCCTCACTCTTTTAATATGCAAGAAGCGTGCCAACTCTAAAAGTTTAATTTTTTCGACATTTCTGAACAATTTTCTTTTTCTATATAAGTCACAAATGACTCAATCAAGTCATTTGTGACTTATATAGACTTTTTATTCTTCTAAACTAGCTGTTGCCACGTTTATCCACTCCTCGCTATAATAAAGACAAAAGCTATATATTGCTAAGAGCATAATACATAGGGGGGATAAAATGCTTGAGGGATGGTTTTTGTGGTTCATTGTACTATGGGTTGTCATATTGGTTAGCTTGTTTGCAATCGGTGGCTTTTTTATGTTTCGAAAATTTTTAAAGCGGTTACCAAAAGAAGATGGAAAGTCAATTCTTGATTGGCAAGACTATTACTTAGAGCAAACGATTCACTTGTGGTCTAATGAACAAAAACAGTTATTGGAAACGCTTGTACAACCTGTTCCTGAGCTATTTCGCGACGTAGCTAGGCAAAAAATCGCCGGTAAAATCGGTGAACTTGCACTTCAAGAGCAAGCCGCAAGTATTACGGAAGATTTAATTATTCGAGGATACATTACGGCAACTCCAAAACGAGATCATAAGTTTTTGTTAAAAACATTAAAAGCTCAACGTATCGATCATTCTCCGTATCAACATTTATTTGAATAGACAAAAAAGGTGTCCCGTATGGACACCTTTTTAAATCATTTTATTCATCAAGTTGTGCTGCAGCTGTTGCTCAAGTTTTTTATACGAACGATACATCGCAATGCGCCATGGCACAATCATACCGAACGCTAAAATCCAAAACATCCCCCCAAGAGCGCCTACATCGATTGTTGAGCTTAAATATAGTTTCATGACAACCCGAATGAGTAACAATGCAATAATAATAAAGGTAAACGCTTTTGACTGTTTTAAATAAATATCATCATCACGCACTTCAAACTTTGATGTTTTTATTAGAAATAATGAAAAGAACAGGCCAACTATCAAAGCCTCTAAAAATTCAGCTCCAGTCACTCGAAAAACTGGAAAAATAAACATCAACGCTCCCGTACTCATAAAAAAAGGTGGTAAAATGATTTTTTTAGCATTTACCGGCTTTTCAGATGCTTTCATCCTCATAAAAATAATGAATGAACCCATTAAAACAGCAAAAATCGTGGAAGCATAAATCAAAGTAACCCCTTCTTTACTCATAGTATACTTCCTATTATAAAACAACTGCAAAAGAATGTGAAATCTTGTCTTACTTTAAATGCGAAGGGTCATTTTTCGGTTTCTGCTTAGATTTTACTTTTTGCTTTTTCATTGCTTTTAATAAGAATCCGCCTTTAAATTTACGAGGCTCGTACGAAATAATAAATGCTCTAGGTTCATATTCTTCTATAAAATCTAATAGCTCTTCTTCACGACTTCTTTTTGTTAAAATATCTAAACGATAACGTGCGCTATCTCTTCCTTCACCTTGATAGACCGTAACTCCAAAACCTTCTTGACGAAGGCGGTTAATTAGCTCTTCATTCTTTGTCATTAAATTCACTAAAAATGTCGTATAGCCAATCGCTAAGCGTGACTCAATATATCCACCTAATATAATACCAGCACCAAATCCAACAGCATATACAATCATAGCTACAATGCTTTGGTCACCTGAAAAGACGAGGGATAAACCAAATACATATACTAATGCTTCTAAAAAACCAAAAGCCGAGGCGTACATACTCATTCCTTTTACTAGGAAAATCGTTCGCAACGTTAAGATTGGTACATAAACTAGTTGCAAAATCAATATTAATATAATCTCTTTCACTTCTACACCTCTTTTAAAATACAAATTTCACGGTTTCATTGTATCACTCTCTATATCGTTAAGGAATACATAAAAATAAATTTTTATTAACAAAAAAAGAGTTTGGGACATAACAAAATGATGGCTTCTAAAAGACGAACACTAGCTGTTCCCATCTCTTTGGTTTGTCTCAACACGTTCGTTCCATTGCGCTACGGCCACTCGCTTTCCGCGGGGAGGAACCTGAGCTTCCTCGCTGCGCTACGGGATCTCAGTTTTCCCTCTCTTTCCCGCAGGAGTCGAGTGTCCTACGCTCCATTCCACCCTGTTTCCAACATTGTTTTCGCAATCAACAAAAAACCTGAACGATTAAAAGTTATGAACTCTCAATCGTTCAGGTATAGTAAGGACTGAACTACTTACGTCTCAGTCTCCTTCAATTTAATTAACTATTGTTTTTTTACTAGTTTAGCAAGCGCTTCATAGCTTCTAACACTGACGACTCCTCAAAAGGTTTTACAATAAAATCTTTTGCACCAGCCTCAATGGCTTCAACAACCATTTTTTGTTGTCCCATCGCAGAACACATAATAATTTTTGCATTCGGATCAACTCGCTTGATGGCTTTAACCGCTTCAATTCCATTTAGCTCCGGCATTGTAATATCCATCGTTATAACATCAGGTTGAAGGTCATGAAATTTTTCGATGGCTTCTTTACCTGTTTCCGCTTCTCCAACTACGTGGTAACCAGCATTCTCCATAATACTTCTTAACGTTGCTCTCATAAACTTTGCGTCATCTACAATTAGTATTCTTGACAATTATAGCCCTCCGTCTTCCCCTATCTACCTCTGGTCTTTTCCAACGAAACGAAATAGGACTTTTTACTTATTACTTTATCAACGATTCCAACTTTTTTCAAGCCACACCACTTCGTTATCTAGAACCCTGTAAAGCCTCCAAAGATGCTCGTTGTATAAATAATAATCTTGGTCATCCAGTCAAAATATAAAATGATTCCCATTCCAATCATTGCATATCCACCAGCGGTCATCATTGCTTTCATATGACGCTTTATCCAGTTCATTTTACCTATAAAAAACGACATGATAAAAAATGGAATTGAAAACCCTAGCGAATAAGCAATCATGTAGAGCATAGCTGAGCTAGGATTAGTAGCTGCTAGAGCCATAACAGATACAAGAATAGGTCCTGTACATGGCGTCCACCCTGCAGCAAAAGCCATTCCGATAAGAGAAGAACCTAACAAACCTGTAGGTCGATTAGAAAACTGTACTTTGCGATCTTTCATTAAAAACTTCGGCTTAAAGACTCCAACTGTTACAAGCCCTAAAAACACAATGAGTATGGCCCCCACTTGACGAATTAAATCTCCATAGTTCGCAAATAAACTTCCAATAAAAGAAGTGCCAAAACCAATTGCAATAAAGATTAAACAAAAGCCTAGTAGAAAAAAGGTCGTATGTAAAAGAGCTTTGCGCTGATGTACGTTTTTCCCTTCTTTCAGATCCCCTACTGAGACACCTGTAATATACGATAAAAAAGCCGGATACAGCGGTAGACAGCATGGTGAAATAAACGATAAAAATCCTGCTCCAAATGCTAAAAATAAATTCACATCAGCCATTTCTGATTCACTCCATTTGTTTAGAATCTGTTACCATTTTGTCATCAAAATGACTCATCTATTCCTTTTCAAAAAGTGCCATTATCTTGTATAATTAGGTAAAAGTTTTATTGAGAAGGGACCAGTTCTATTGCTGAAACAAAATATATTGTTAGAGATTGAAAAGAAGCGTGAAGAGCTGATTCGGGTCGTTCGAGTTAGTGGATTAAATTCTCCCCCTGCTATTAAGCATAGTCAAGAATTAGATCATCTACTAAACATCTATAATAACACTCCTTCACAGCACTCCGACACAACTTCTACTTAAGAAGTTGTTTTTTTATATCTCTCCACCAGCCTTTCCTTGATGGTTCTGGAGTCGATACATGCTGTAATAAAGACCTTGCTTTTCTAACAGTTCTGCATGAGTACCTCTTTCTACAATTTCACCTTTATGTAGCACTAGGATAGCGTCTGCATGTTGAATAGTAGACAATCGATGAGCGATTGCCACCGTTGTCCTATTTCTCTTCATCTTCGCTAAAACAGCTTGAATAGCATCTTCTGTCTCTGTATCAATATGTGCTGTTGCTTCATCTAGAACTAGTATTTTTGGTTTACGTACCATTGTGCGAGCAAATGATAAGAGTTGACGCTGGCCGCTTGACAATGTTGCCCCCCTTTCAACAAGCACTTCATTATAGCTTTTCGGTAAATCTTCAATAAAAGGTGTTGCCTGTACGAATCTCAGCGCTTCTCGTACATCTTCTTCTAAAATTAAAGGATCATGAAGAGAGATATTTGCTTTAACCGTATCAGCAAAAATAAATGAATCTTGTAATACCAAACCAATTCTTCTTCTAATTTCTTCTTCACTATACGTTTGAAGGGGCTGACCATCAATTAGGATTTCACCTTGCTTTGGCGTATAAAATCCTAGAAGAAGATTAATGATTGAGCTTTTACCACTGCCTGTATGTCCCACTAACGCTACCGTTTGACCTTCTTTTATTAAAAAGGAAATATTTGATAGAACGTTTGTCTTTCCATCATAAGAAAAGGTAACTCCTCTAAATTCTATCATACCTCGTTTAATTGTAGCTTGTGAGTCTTTCATAAAAGACGGTGCTTTTTCACCTTCGTTCATTAATTCAAATACTCGCTTTGAAGCGACCATGGCTTGTTGGTACATTGAAAGGCGCTGCATCATTTCATTAACTGGCTGAAAAAAGCGCTCCAAATAGTTTACAAAAGCATATAACACCCCCACTTCTACTGGGCTATCTAAAACTGATATACCAAAGTAGCTAAGTACGCCAATAATTGCAAGAACATATAATACGTCAACTGCTGGCCTTAAAAGTAAGCCGTCTAACTTTAAATTACGTACACCAGCTTGGTAATGTGATTCGTTAATATCTCCAAATTCACGTCTTAGACGCTTTTCTTGTCTAAATACCTGAACAATCCCCATACCTTGTAACGATTCGTGAATCTTTGCATTGAGCTGGCTGAGCTTTTCTCTTAACTGTGTATAATAAATCCCACTAAAATGCTGATATGTTTTCATTAATACGAAAATGAATGGTAAAAGCGCTAAGCAATAAAGTGCTAACTTCATATCTAAAATGAACATGGCTATAAAAATACCAATTAAAAAGACACCATTTTGAATAAATACCGCAATCACTTCGACAAACATTTCCTTAATTGCTTCCGTGTCGTTTGTGATTCGTGAAACTAGACTACCCGTTGGCGTTCGGTCAAAGTAGCGGAGCCCAAGCTTATGTACATGTGAAAACACGTCAATTCTTATTTGCTGAATAATGTTTAAAGCAATTCCCTGAAACTTGAGCTGCTGAAAGTATTGAATAACGACCTTGATCATGTTCAAACTTATATAGCCAACTCCTAATAAAAGGAGCGGCTCTACAGGAAAGTAACGCTCTGTTAAATACGTATCAATAAACACTTTAATAAGCATGGGACCTAATAAATCCGCTGTGGTGGCCACCAACAATAAACAAAATGCAAGCGCAAAGGATTTGCGATGGGGAACTGCGTATCTTACTAACCGCCTTAATACTTGTTTATTTTTCATGATATTCATAGCCTCCAGCTTCCACAATCTCTTCTAGCTGCTGCCTTGTATACATCTCTTGATACCACCCGTGTTCTTTTAAAAGTTCTTCATGCCTTCCCCGCTGAATGATTCGCCCACCTTTAATGACCAAAATCAAATCTGCATGTGCAACTGCACTCAGGCGATGAGTAGTAATAACCGTTGTTTTATTGCGGCGGTGCTGCTTTAAAGATTTCAAAATAAGGGCTTCAGTTTTCCCATCAACTGCTGAAAGCGAGTCATCTAAAAAAAGCATTTGAGGATCTTGTAATAGTGCACGCGCAATCGACAATCGTTGTTTTTGTCCACCTGATAAAGAAACCCCTTTTTCTCCTACAATGGTTTCATATCCATCTGTAAAGCACGTGATATCTTCATGAACATGTGCCAATTGTGCCACTCGCTCTATATCCGAATGGGAAGCATTTTGGTTTGAAAAGGCAATATTTTCTCCTACTGTCGTTGAAAATAAGAAATGATCCTGGGGAACGTAACCAATACTATTATATAAAGAATCAAAGCTATAAGATTTAATGCTATGTTGATCAAAATAAATATCTCCAACCGTTAAATCGAATTCACGAATAAGAAGCTTTAGTAAAGTTGTTTTTCCAGCTCCTGTTTTTCCTACAATTCCAAGCGTTTGGCCTTCCTGTAAGGAAAAGTGGATATCTTTAAGAACTGCTTCATCTGTACCCGGATACACAAAGCGGTCAATTTGTACCGTAATCGCTCCATTAGGGCGTTTTGTAATAGGTTTCTCACTTTCAACAATCTCATTTTTTTCTTGTAGTAGAGCAAAAACTCGATCATATGAAGCCCTTCCTCTTTCTACGATATTGAAAAGCCAACCAAACGCTAGCATCGGCCACACTAACAACCCAAGGTACGTAGTAAATGTAACTAGTTCTCCTAACGTGATCTCATTGCTTACGACCATTCGTGATCCAAAAATAAGAGCAAATAAAAAAGACCAGCTCACAATAAAAGAAATCGTAGGGTCAAATAAAGAATCAATTCTCGCTACTTTCATATTCTTTTGAACAACATCAGCTGATTGTCTCGTAAACATATCGACTTCTGAGGTTTCTTTTCCAAACGTTTTTACAACTTTTACACCCGTTATACTTTCTTGCACCTTATCGTTTAATGAAGAAAAAGCCGCTTGTGCTTCTCCAAACCGTTGATGTAACATTGTGCCATATTTATTCGTTAGCCAGGCCATTAAAGGCATGGGTAATAAGCTAATTAGCGTTAGCTTCCAGCTGATTGTTACAGCCATTGTTATTAAAACAACACTGCCCGTAATAACAGAATCCGCAAATGTTAAAACGCCAATTCCCGCTGTTTGTTGAATAGCTTGAATATCATTCGTTGCGTGAGCCATCAGGTCACCCGTACTTTTACTTTGATAAAATGTTTGATTCATTTTCGTGAAGTGTTCATACAACGTATTGCGCATTTGTCGTGCCAGCTTAACAGCAGCACCAAAAATCATAACTCGCCATATGTATCTCATACCATATGAGCCGACAGCGGCTGCCCCTAACAAGAGCACCATCTGAAGGAGCTTTTCTTTTGATAAACTTCCTTTTTCAATAGCATCAACTGCCCACCCAATAACACGAGGTGGCACTAGCTGAAGTAAAGCAACCGCTATCAAAAGTAAAATCCCTATGATATACGCTCTCTTTTCTTGCTTAAAAAACCATCCCAAATCACGAAATATATTCATAACCCCACCACCACCCCTGTTTTTTCTATATTTTCTAACAATTCAAATATTATATCACTTACATATTTTAACACAATCACATACTATCGTCAGTACATACTTATATTATATACGCGTAAGCAGTTAAAGCTCTTTATAACGCAACGATATTTGCGTTATCCCTTTCCCTCTTACAAATACTTAGTGTACAAAAAAGACACCCTTTAAGCTGAGAGTGTCTGTCCAATTAACCGTTATTTAATTTGGCTGTTCATCGCTTTCATCATTTGGTTAATCTTCTTCTGTGATGGTTTCATGCCCATTTGCATCATCATCATTTTTAACATTTGTTCATTAATTGGTGGATTTTTCTTAAAGTAGCTCATCATGTATTTACGAGCAATGAAAAATCCTAGCGCTACCCCAGCAAGCAATGCTAGAATACCAACTAGAATATATGGCCACATACTACAACTTCCTCCTTCGTGTTGTCTACCTTACAGTGTACTAAATCATTCGCCAATATACAATATTTCCAGACTAATTTCCTTAAATAATTACACATATTTTCTTGTTTTAACAGGCCTTAGCCATCCGTACTCTTCTGTCCCGTAATTAATTGCTAGATAGCACGCATCAAGCTTTCGCAGCACTTCAAAGAAAGCGGTCTCTGCATCAACATTTCCATCTCCTTCAATCGTTATACATCGACTATTTATTTTCAGCGAAGCCCGGCTTTTTTTGTGTGGGTATTCTAAAACAAAATGATCATTGTGTATAAAGAAGTGAGGGTATTGAGAAAATATTTGAAGTATCGCGCGCTGAATATATGAAATAGCAAGGGGTCTTGTAATGTATTCAACCTGCTTTTGAAGATAGTGATCTTCTAAGCCTCTCTTCATTTTATAATCCACAAATAGTTGAAAAACAAGCTTCTCTCTTTGAAAATATGCTTTTGCTACTTCGTCTTCCATTAAATATACTTCATATGTTCTCATACTTCTCCTCCTTACTTTCGCCTTTTTATTTTTTTATTATAGCTTGTCCACATTGCAATGGTTGTCTATTGATGCAAAAATTCTTTTGTTTTTTTGTCGAAACAAAAAGAGTTTGGGACATAACAAAATGATTGCTTCTAAGAGACGAACAATAGCCGTTCCCATCTTTTTGGTTTGTCTGAACACGTTCGTTCCATTGCGCTGCGGGATCTCCGTTTTCCCTCTCTTTCCCGCAGGAGTCGAGTGTCCTACGCTCCATTCCCCCCCCTGTTTCCAACATTGTTTTCACAATCAAACAAAAAACCTGAACGATTAAAAGTGAGAGACTCTCAATCGTTCAGGTTTATCATTGGCTGAATTATTTATGTCCCAGCCTCTTTTTTATCAATTATGCATTTAACATGCTTTTTACTCTTGCTACAACGTTATCAACTGTAAAGCCAAATTCCCTCATAATTATTTCACCAGGAGCAGAAGCACCGAAATGGTTAATGCCAAGAACTTGACCTTCGTCACCTACATAGCGCTCCCAACCTAATGTCGAAGCCATTTCAATACCTAAGCGCTTCTTCACTGATTTTGGAATAACACTTTCTTTGTACTCAGCTGACTGCTTCTCGAAGCGATCCCATGATGGCATGCTGACAACAGCTACTGAAACACCTTCTGCTTCAAGTGCTTTTTGTGCTTCTACTGCTAAGCTTACTTCAGAACCAGTTGCAAGTAGAAGTGCATCCGCCTGTTCTTTACCTGCTTTTGATACAACGTAAGCCCCTTTTGAAACACCTTCATAAGCAGTTTCACTCGTACCTTCAAGAGTCGGTAAGTTTTGACGAGTTAACACAAGCGCTGTTGGCGTATCTGTAGACTCTAATGATAAGCGCCATGCTGCAGCCGTTTCGTTAGCGTCTGCTGGACGAATAACTGATAGACCAGGCATTGCGCGTAATGAAGGTAATTGCTCGATTGGCTCATGTGTTGGACCATCTTCACCAACTGCAATACTGTCATGCGTAAATACATACGTAACAGGTAGCTTCATTAATGCTGCTAGACGAATTGCTGGACGTAGGTAATCAGAGAATACGAAGAACGTACCGCCGAATACTTTTACACCACCATGAAGAGCCATACCGTTAAGCGCTGCGCCCATTGCAAATTCACGAACACCAAACCAGATGTTGCGTCCACTGTAATCTTTTGCAGTAAAGTCTTCTGCACCTTTGATCATTGTTTTGTTTGAACCAGCAAGGTCTGCTGAACCACCAAAGAATTGAGGAACAGCTTGTGCTACTGCGTTTAATACTTCACCTGATGAAGCACGAGTTGCTAAGCTTGAACCAGTTTCATATACAGGTAATTGTTGTTCCCAACCTTCTGGAAGTTTACCTTGTACAGCTAATTCAAATTGAGCTGCTAGCTCAGGATGTTTTTCTTTATACTGAGCAAAAACGTCGTTCCATTCTTTTTCTTTCTTTGCACCTTCATCAGCAATCGTTGCTTTAAAGTGTGCATAAACTTCTTCTGGCACATAGAAATCTTCTTCAAACGTCCAGCTATACGCTTCTTTTGTTAATTTTGTTTCATCTGCACCTAGTGGCGCACCGTGAACACCTGATGTTCCCGCATGGTTTGGAGAACCATAACCAATTGTTGTTTTTACTTCAATTAAAGTTGGACGAGAAAGATCTTCTTTAGCTGCTTCGATTGCACTTGAAAGCTCTGCTAAGTCATTTCCATCTTCTACGCGAATTACTTGCCATCCGTAAGCTTTGAAACGATCTTCTACGTTTTCAGAGAATGAACGGTCTAAATCTCCGTCTAATGAGATGTCGTTTGAATCATAAAGCACGACAAGGCGACCTAATTTTAAGTGCGCTGCTAGTGAAGCTGCTTCAGCTGATACACCTTCCATTAAGTCTCCGTCACCACAAATACCGTATGTAAAGTGATCAACGATTTCAAGTCCCTCTTTATTATATGTTTCGGCTAAATGACGCTCAGCCATCGCTTTACCAACTGCCATTGCAATTCCTTGTCCTAATGGACCAGTTGTTGCATCAACACCTGCTGTGTGACCATACTCTGGATGACCTGGTGTTTTACTTCCCCATTGACGGAAGTTTTTTAAATCGTCAATTGATAGGTCATAGCCTGCTAAGTGTAATAAGCTATATAGAAGTGCTGAACCATGTCCTGCTGATAAAACAAAGCGATCACGGTTAAACCAATCTGGATTTGATGGGTTAATATTCATAAACTTTGTCCATAGCGTGTACGCCATTGGAGCTGCTCCCATTGGCATACCTGGGTGACCTGAATTTGCTTTTTCAATAGCATCAATTGATAAAGTACGAATTGTTGCAATTGAAAGATCTTCAATACGTTGTGTCATAACTCTTCATTCCTTTCAAAACTATGTATATATGTAATCATACTAATGATTAACGATTTTGTACAATATTTGATTCGTTTTTTTTCGTACTTTTACATTTTTCGTTTCCAAACGCAAAAATATACAAAAAAACTAGAGAAACTCATTTCCCTAGTTTTTGCACCACAGCAAACCATCGCCTTAGTGTAGACGCTTCTTTTTGCTATCTTTCAGTTTTTTAGGGGTTACGTCATTCCCTTTTTCATCAACAACTTTAATCGTATGAAGATGATTTGTCATTGATTGACGGAACGTTTGTAAATATTCTTTACGAAGCTCTTGCTGTTCTTGTGCTTCAGCTTCTGTTAAACCTTCCGCCTTTGATTTTTTAGATAGTTGATTGATTCGTGCCATTTTATCTTTAGACAACATTTTGTCAGAACTCCTCGCTTTTTAATACAGTTTAAACCATAATACAATACTACACATCTTACTAAATCTCTTGTTTTTTAGCAAGAAGCTCGCCTTGGTCGTCGCAGTACTCCTGATAGCGACGGTGTACAGTTGCTTTTGATACCTTATAACCAAAGCCTTTTAGCGTGACAGCAATTTCTGCAAATGTTAAGCCATTATTACGTAGTTGTACAATTTCTTCTATGGGAACTTCCTTTCGTTCTCTACCTGAGTTTACATGCTGGTTTTTCAAATTATGCTCCGGGTGATACCCATTGGCAACTGCTCTTTTCATACCTCGTTTAATTTTTGCATTATGTAATTTTCTTTGATGTTCTTCCACCAAGCTAATGATGTTTAACAACATGGAATCAGCTTCTGATAGCTGTAGCTGTCCCTGATGACTAATCGTGTAAATTGCTACTTTCTCTTTATTTAACGCGTGCAGTAAAGCAATCCTTGCATTTCCACGCCCCAGTCGTGTTTCATCCTGAATAAGCAGGGTAGAAACGTCTTCTGCTTTTAATAATTCTAAGACTTCTAATATTCCTTCTCGGTCAACTTCATAGCCGCTCGCTTTTTCAGAAATAACTTCACAAACTGTAAAATTATGCATCGTAGCAAGTTGCATTAACTCTTCTTCCTGCCTCTTTAACGATGTCTCTTGGGCTTCTTTATCCGTACTTACTCGACAATAGATAACTGCTTTCATCTTTCTAGCTCCCTTTCTTCATTTCCAAACACTAAAACCCCTACCATCGTTCAGTAGAGGACTCGTAGCTCTAGTTCACTTATCAAAAGCAATCTGATGATCACTTGCTAAATCAGATTTCAATACCGGAATATATAACTGATCTCCCGGAGAAAGCGACTGTGTAGATGGAACAGTTAGCTCATTCATATTTTGGACCCATTCTACAAATTCATTTGGTGATAAATTATGATGCTTACTATATTCTTGGGATAATTCCCAAATAGTGTCACCCTTTGCAATAGTAACAGTTGTATATTTTTCTAACTCCACTCTATCTGCTCCTAATAGCAACGTCAAGACATATGTAAGTGCGGCGATAACCACAAAAAAGGTAGTATAATGTTTAATAGATTCTATTAATGGTCTCATTTCAAATCCCCCTCAGAATGTATGTTCTCATTTTATTGCGAACATCCGTTTCTGTCAATGGGTTTTTTCGAACTTATGTTTGTATATTATATATAGCCATGATATAATTTATAGCAAAGAATAGCTAAAAATGAGGTGAAATGTATGAAGCTATCAAAACGTCAACAAGAAATACTAGATTTCATTAAGCATGAAGTGAAATTAAAAGGATATCCCCCATCTGTTCGCGAAATTGGTGAAGCAGTTGGTTTAGCATCTAGTTCAACAGTTCACGGGCACTTAGCTCGTTTAGAAAGTAAAGGTCTAATTCGTAGAGACCCCACAAAACCAAGAGCAATTGAAGTTCTTCAAGCAGAGGCCGATGTAAGCATTCCACAAAGTGCAGTTATAAATGTTCCTGTTATCGGTAAAGTTACGGCAGGCTTTCCAATTACTGCAATTGAAAATGTAGAAGAATACTTTCCGTTACCTGACAAGTACGCCTCTCCAGATGAGCAAGTATTTATGTTAGAAATTATGGGAGAAAGTATGATTGAAGCCGGTATACTAGATGGAGATATGGTCATTGTTCGCCAACAGCAAACAGCTAATAACGGCGATATTGTTGTAGCAATGACGGAAGACAACGAAGCAACTGTCAAACGTTTCTTTAAAGAAGATAATTTCGTTCGCTTACAGCCAGAAAACTCCACAATGGCACCTATTATCTTACGTCATGTAACTATTTTAGGAAAAGTCATTGGAGTATATCGCTCCATTCATTAAGAAAAACCAGCTGCAACCCAGCTGGTTTTTTATGTTTTTTTTTGGTCAAATATAGGTATATTACTTAAAGAGCAATAATGAAAAGCATAAGGGAGGGAATTTCTCAGTGGATAAGTGGCAAGCAATGAACTCTCCTTTTCAAGATATTACACCGAATCGTGCAATAAACATGTTCTTGTTTCCTTTTTCTTTTAACCGAAAAGAGAAAAAAGATTTAGTTTCAGCTCTTTATGAGCATGAATTTGACTTTTTTTCTCTAGAGAATACAGATTTAGAAAAGAAATTTTATAGCAAAGACTATTTTGTTTCCCACGCTAGCCTTGATCAATACTTTCTTCCTTATATCGAATGTATTCTCTTTCCTCAATCACCAAAAGAAACAGGGCTCATTCGATTTTCAAAAAAGGTGAATCAAGAAATTACATTTGAAACAAAAGCGTCAACAATTCTAAGTGAAGTTTTGTCTATTGATATTTTTTTATGCCCATTTGAAATCGGTGTAATGACGATTCGTATCGAAGTAAAGGGAAACCATTATTCGTACGATGACGTCATTGAGTTTATGAATCATTTTCGCGTATTAGAGCCTAAATTAGCTGAAGAGCACGGAGCGACCATTACATACAAAAATAAAACCTATGATAAAGTACAAGATTATATTTTTTCAAACTTAACACCGTTTCTAAAACCTTACATTGAGCAAGAAACACAGCACAGCAAACATTTTGGAAGCCTGCCTTATTTTATTGATGAACGGATGTACGTACTAAGTTACGTAACCGTCAACAATGAACAGCCTATTAGCAGTGGCACCTTATTTCGAACTGGACAACTGAACAGCTATGATACTGGCGGTAAACCATTTATTTCAGCTAGAAACCAAGAATATATTGATGAATACAATGATCAACACGTCTACAAGCGATGGACGCCCGAAACATACTATGTTGTAACAGACCACGTTTTTTCTTGTATTTCACATTCAGCCGATGAAGAGACGAATCAAATGTTAATGAATCACCTATTTGGTCAGCACTACTATAATCTATTTTTACATTTCTTTTATAAAATTGTACTGTTGAAACTATCTTATCAATATTCGCAGCTTACATTTAAAAAAGACCAAAACGCTATTGAGCGACTCATCCGCTCTATCACACTCTTTTCAGGTAAGTACTTGTTTTTAGAAATCAGTTCTCGAACGGAAGGACAAGAATTTTCTAGACTTTTCAAAAAGACCTTTCACATTGATTCACTCTACCAAGAAGTGAAGGAAACACTTGGGACTTTATATCAAAATCAAGAAAAAATTGCAGGGAAACGTCATAATTATCTACTGTTGATTTTGACCATCTATACTGTGCTATCCGGTATTTACGGAATGAATTTAGTTATTGAAAGCTGGAATAAAAACCTAAGCTGGAGCGCAATAAAAGATTATTCATTGTTTGAGTACATCGCCTTTATCGTTGCTTTGTCAGGAATTACAATTAGCATTAGCTTAGGAATAAATGCTTTATATAAACTAATTAAAGACCGTCTTCAAAAAGAGACTGAGACATAAGTAGTTCAGCCTCTACTACACCTGAACGATTGAGAGTTCATAACTTTTAATCGTTCAGGTTTTTTGGTTGATTGTGAAAACAATGTTGGAAACAGGGTGGAATGGAACGTAGGACACTCGACTCCTGCGGGAAAGAGAGGGAAAACTGAGATCCCGCAGCGCAATGGAACGAACGTGTTCAGACGAACCAAAGAGATGGGAACAGCTAGTGTTCGTCTTTTAGAAGCAATCATTTTGTTATGTCCCAGCCTCTTTTCCTTTCATCACTTCTTCTAATTTTAATCGAACGTTCGGTCCGTAAATTCCATCCACTTCTTTTGGCAAATAGACTTTTTGAAAGCGAGCAACAGCATTAGCTGTATTGGCTCCATAAATTCCGTCTATTCCATGATTAGGAGCGAACTTATTGGGATAAAAGTAAACGGAAGCAAGCGCTTTTTGGAGTACAAACACTTCTTCTCCTCTCGCTCCCTTTTTTAACATGCCTTTAGGTAGAGAGTAAGCCCGTAATCAAACAACGCATATAAAACATCAGGCACCTCCGGTACGATAAATGTATCAATCAAAGGAGGTGCCATTATGTCTACAAACAAATTAACCATTGTTCCCGTCAAACTCGATCCTATTCCAGTTGAAATTTCTTCGAATCATTCTCTCCAATACACTGCTGAGCCAAGTTGTGTAATTAAAACCGCTGTGGCTGAAATTTCCTTCTTCAATGGCGTAGATGAGCGCATTATCCA